>WQSP01000024.1 GCA_009787795.1 Treponema sp. | reverse complement strand
ACCCAGCTTATTGTGGGAGCGACCGGTGAAGACGACAGGCAGATCATCAATTTGACCGGTTCGCTCTACAATAAGTTTTTATTAAAACGGGTGTACTACTCCGCTTTTATTCACCCGGGAAGCATTGCAAACAAAGTTGATACTCGTCTTCCCGAAACAATCAGTCCGCCGCTTGTCAGGGAGCACCGTCTCTATCAGGCGGACTGGCTTTTGCGTTTTTACCATTTTAAAACGGACGAAATTTTAACGGAGGATCAGCCGTTTTTGGACGCGCACCTTGATCCTAAAACTGTGTGGGCGCTTAATAATCTGGATTTTTTTCCTATCGAGGTAAATCGCGCCGATTACGAAACACTTCTTCGCATTCCCGGTATCGGCGCAAAAACCGCGCGGCGCATTATCGAAAACAGACGCAGGGGAAATTTATCGATAGAAAGCTTGCACAGAATGGGGGCCGCAGTTAAACGCGCGCGATACTTTATGACTGCAGGCGGCGTTTACATTGAACGGCCCGATGATCCTGCTCGTATCCGAAGACTTTTATCGGACACTGACGGCGCGGGGCTTCAATTGCCGCTGTTTGATTTTTGAGAGGGAAAAGGGTCCACGGATTTGCACAGATTTTCACAAAGAAGGAAAAGTATTAATGGAAAATCAGTTATTTGAAGTAGAAAAGGAAACTCCTGTATATAACTATAGCGATCCGCTTGTTTGGCGGGAGGCTCACAGGATAATGGAACTTCTGCGTTTTTCGCCGGATGCGAACGGCGTGTTCACGGCAAGGTGCGCGCCTGATAATTATGTTTTGCCGGCCCTTAAACCCTATTTCATGGCGCGTTTTATCGAAATGCCTTGGGCAATCATCGACGAAAAACGCGGGCTTTGCCTGTTGCGTAAACAGGGAGAAAAACCGCAAATTATCGAATGGAAAGAAACCGCCAGGGAAGAAGCCGAAACTGACGAATGGGAAAAACTCTGGAAACATTATCATAAAACGATAAATAACGAAGATCGGCACAACCCAAAATTGCAAAAACAGCTAATGCCCCAAAGGTACTGGAAATACCTGCCTGAAATAGAAAATAAGGAATAAGAAATAGACAGAAGTTTATCTTCATTTCCAACCTCTTATTTATTATTTCTAATAAATGTACTATAATATAGTTAAACAGGGGGTTTTCGCATCTGAAGACGCAATTTCTGCCATTGATGCTTGGTTTTTTTATAATTTTTCCCGTTTCTCATGCGTTTTCGGAGGTTAATGCCCCTTTAACTCTGGATGAGGCTGTCAATCTGGCGCTTGAGTATAACCTTTCGCTAAGAAAAGCCGAAATCGACCTTGCGTCAAGCGGTTTGTCGGAAAGCAATTTATGGGCGGAAATTTTCCCCTCCATAAATGCAAGCGCAAGCGCAGGATACAGAAACTCACTTTTCAGCGGAGCCGAAATTAGCGGTTCGGGTTTTAATTACAGCGTTGGGCTTGGCATTAATCTTGGATTGAATGCGGGTATCCCCTATACAATGAGAAGCATTCGTCTTGCTCATGCAAGCAATTTGTTAAGAATCGAAGATGCCCGAAATCAATTGTCCATTCAGGTAACCAAGTATTTCTTTGCGCTTGTCACGGAAAGAAACAATCTTCTTCTTTTTGAAGAGGTGTTAAATCTTGCGCAAAGGCAGCTTACAAGAAGCGAAACAATGTTCAGAAACGGCCTTACAGGAGAGCTTTCGCTCACCCAAAGCAGGCTGTCTCTTGAAAATGCGCGTTTTAACCTGAGCGCGGCACGCATTTCGCATAACAACAGCATGTCGGAGTTTCTTGCCATGCTTGGAATGGAGTCGCACGATTCCCTGATTGACACAACTGTTGATCTGTCGGGCGAAATAAGAATTGTCAGAATAGAAGCCAATGCCGATGAACTTATTGACAGATACCTTTCGCATCGCCCTGACATCATAAGAAGCAATCAGGAAATTGAAAGGCTCTCTTTGGTTCAAATGCAGACTTTTTTGCAATCAAGAGCGCCTTCCATAAATCTATCGGTTGACTGGTCAACCTCTTCCTTTTCGCCGTTTACAGACCTTTTCAGCGCTACCGCCCGCTTGAGCATTCCGATCGATTCGTGGATACCGGGAACAGCAAGAGCGATGTCGGCATCAAGAAGCATGGATGCCGTAGAAAAGGCAAGACTGGATTTGCAAATAACGGAAAATTCCGCAAGGGCTCAAATACGTTCCTTGACCTCTCTTTTAAGAGGTTCATGGGACAGCATTTTGATAGCGCGTCTTAGCCTTCAGGCGGCGCAGAGAGGATATCAATTAACCGAAACGGGTTTTAACAACGGAACGGTTGAAGCGCTTGTTTTGCATGACGCGCGCAACAACATGACAAACGCAAGACAACGCCTTGTTCAGGCGGAGCTTTCATATTTTAACATGATTTTGGATCTTTCATCCGCCCTAAACATGGACTGGAAAGAATTAATCGAAACTTTTGGAGCGCAGAGTGAGTAAAACAAAAATTGTTACCATTGCAATAATTTCCCTAATTGCAATTTTTTCCATTCTGATAATTCTTAGCAAGGTTTTACCGGAAAAAAAAGACGAAGCCGAAGCAAGACAAAGGCAGCGCGGCCAGTCAACTACTGTCAGGGTAACGCCGGTTTCGTTGAGCACTATCGAACAGAGCGTTATCATTAACGGCGAAATACTTGCGCGTAACCAAGTGACAATTTTTCCCGCTGTCGGCGGAAGACTTGCAGAAATGCGTTACAGTATCGGAGACAGGGTAAGCCGCGGCAATGTTGTCGCGATGGTGGATCCTTCAAGACCGGGTGAAGTTTTTTCCTTTAACCCCGTTTTAAGCACAGTTTCGGGAACCGTTTTAAACGCGCCGTTCCATATCGGAGACACAGTCACAACACAGTCCGGCATTTATGTTGTGGGAGATCTTTCATCTCTTTTGGTCGAAACATTCGTACCCGAAAGATTTGTCGCCTCCGTAAGACAGGGCATGAGAGCCGTTCTTTGGGTCGAAGCGATCCCCGGGGAAACTTTTAATGCGGAAGTCTTTGAAGTAAACCCCGTGCTTGATCCTGTTACGCGAACATTAAGAATACGTTTAAGATTTATTAACCCTGATCCAAGAATAAAAGCGGGTATGCTTGCGACCATCAATCTTGTTACAAACAGAAAAACAAATATTCCTGTCGTTCAAAGAATATCGGTAATAAACACTTACGGCTCGTGGATCGTGTTCGTTGTAGACGAAAATAATATCGCAAGAAGACGCGAAGTTACATTTGGAATTGAAAACGAAGAATATTTGGAAATAATAAGCGGCGTAAGCCTTGGCGAAAATGTGGTCAGCGCAGGACAGAATTTTCTTTCTGACGGCGATACTGTCCGCGTAGTTGAATGACGGAGAAAAAATGAATATAACCGAGTTTTCCGTAAGACGGCCCGTAACAATCATAATGATTTTCGTTGTCATTATTGGAATTTCCGCCACTCTTCTTATGAACCTTGCCATGGATCTTTATCCGTCTGTAGAAACGCCGAGGTTCTCGGTTTGGACTCGTTTCCCGGGAGCAGGTCCTGCGGATGTCGAGCGAAACGTTACAGAGCGGCTTGAACGTTCCCTTTCTTCATCAAGGGGACTTGTCAACATGACGAGTAACTCCCAGTTTGAATCAAGCTCGATCACTTTGGAATTTGCATACGGAACTGATATGGACAAGGCTGTTAATGACGCGCAGGTTTTACTGAACAGGCTTGTAAACTCTCTTCCCGACGGCGTTACAACTCCGATTGTAAGAAGATTCGACATGAGCGCGATGCCCATAATGCGTCTTGTTGTCAGGGGTAATTATCCGCCCGATCAGCTTCGAATTTTTGCGGAAGACGAAATCCAGCCTGCAATAGAAAGAATTGACGGCGTTGCCGCAGCGGAAGTAACGGGAGGCACCACTCAGGTTGTAAAGGTCGAAGTTTCGCTGAACCGTCTTGCGGCGTTTAATCTTACGTTAAACGATGTTTCAACTTCGCTGAAGGGGCAGAATGTTTTGTCATCGGGCGGAAACCTTCGCAGGGGAACGCGCGAATTTCAAATCATGACGCAGGAAGAGCTTGTAAGCATAGAACAAATTAAAAGATTAGCTGTTAAAACAATAAATACGGGATCCGGCAATTCGTCAAGATTTCAGGTAATACGCATCGAAGACATCGCCGATGTTTTTATGGGATACAACGACAATGCTTCCAGAGTTCAAGTAAACGGGCAAAGCGGCGTTTATATTCAGATAACGGTCGAAAGCGGCAGCAATCAAATTAATGTATCGGACAGGGTTCAAGCCGCTCTTGAAGACATTAACGACACTCTCCCGCAGGGAATTACGCTTAGCGTTCTTTCAGATAACACCACGATGATTAGGGCAACTTTGGATCAGGTTTACAAAAATGCGTTTCAGGGCGCATGTCTTGCGATGGTCATTCTTATGCTTTTCCTTCGCAATTTTAAGGCTACTTTGACAATCGGGTTTTCTATTCCAATTTCGATCATGCTAACTTTAATGGCCATGACGATTTTTGGCTTTACATTAAATTTAATGACATTGACAGGCTTGATTATGGGAATGTGCATGACACTTGACGCCTCGATCGTCATTATAGAAAACATTCACAGTTACCGCGAGCGCGGAGCAAAAAGCAGCATTGCGGCAATTTTGGGAAGCAGGGAAATGTTTCGCGCAATTACAACTTCGACCGTAACTACAGTCTGCGTTTTTATTCCGCTGATTATTTACAGAAACGATTTAAAGGAAATGGGACTTTTGTTCAGCGACCTGATTTTTACGGTCGTAATTTCTCTTACTGTTTCTCTTATTGTTGCAATTACGCTTGTTCCAAGTCTTTCGGGAGCAATTTTAAAATTAAACACAAGAAAACAAAAACCGATTAAGCAGCCGTTAATCCGCGCGATTGACGACAAAATTGAATCGTTTTTGCTTTCATTGGAAAAAAATTACAAAAAAGCGCTTGAATATTGTCTTTCTCACAGACTTTTAATTCTTTCGCTGGTTGTAATTATTTTGGTATTTTCGTTTATGCAATTCGGCAGTATCGGCATGAATATGTTTGTGCGCATGCGCACGGACGACAACATTACATTAAACGTGGCGCTTCCGCGCGGAACCGCAATTGACGTTACGGAAAAAACCTTATTTGAAATTGAAGAAATTGTAAAGCGCGAGGTGCAGGGGTACACCAATATTGTATTGACAGCTCACAGGAGCGGAAACAATCAGGGAAATATCCATATCACTCTTCCGCCTCCCGGAAGTCAAATTGACACTCCCGACGATATTATAAGAAAACTCACTCCCCTTTTAAATTCAACTCCCGGCACCAGAGTAAGTTTCAGGGCGGGAAGAGGAATGGGAAATACGTCGCCGATTATTATCGCTGTCGGGTCAAAAAATTATGAAGCGTTAATTGCAACAGCGGAAGAGATTCAGCACATAATAAGAAATTATCTTCCTGAAATTGAAGATCCCACCATCAACCTTGACGAAGGCGCGCCGCAATTGTCGATAGAAATCGATCGCGACAGAGCGTCAAATTTCGGGCTGTCCCTTTCTTCGATTGCAAGCGAAATACGATCCGCGATGGACGGCGAAATTGCAACGACCATGAGTCATGGCAACAGGCTTTTAAATGTGCAGGTGCGTTTAAAAGACGAAGATCGCCAAGGGCTTCCGAATTTGGACGCGATCTCTGTAATTAACAGAAGCGGCACCCGCATATCCCTTTCCAATGTCGCAAGCATTTCGGAAGGAAGAGCCCCCTCTTCCATCAGAAGGGAAAGACAGGAAAGAGTTCTTCGCGTAACGGGCGGTCTTGCGGCAGGTATCGCCGCTACGGACATGCAGCGCCGTCTTGAACAAACAATTGACGAGAGGCTGGTTCTTCGCGAAGGCGTTTCCATCAGGTATCTTGGCGAAGCCACAGAGATTCAATCATACACATCGCTTTACATTTTGATTATTACAAGCGCGATATTTTTAATATTCGGCATCATGGCAAGTCAGTTTGAATCGTTTGTCGATCCGTTCATAATTTTCTTCTCGATACCTTTGCTTTTTATCGGCGTAATATGGATTTATAAATTTTCGGGCGAAGCTATGACCATGTTCTCCATTGTAGGAATTATCGCATGCGTCGGGGTCGTTATCAATAACGGAATTGTTCTTGTCGATTATACGAACACTCTTTGCGCGCGCGGCATGTCTGTGCGTGAAGCATGTACCGAAGCTGGCAGAAGACGCCTTCGCCCGATTTTAATGACAAGCCTTACGACAATTCTTGGCATGGCGCCTATTGCATTTTTCCCGGGAGCCGGCGCCGATTCGATTCAACCGATTGGCAAAACATTTGTAGGCGGCCTTTTTGTAAGCACATTCATGACGATCTTTGTTACGCCGATTATGTATTCGGTATTGAATTCATGGCGCCAGAAGAAGGCAAAATCGATTGTTTTAGAGAAGAGTTCTCGCCAAGACGCTGAGACACTAAGTACGCAAAGTTTTTAACTCTGCTCTTACTCCGCGATCTTTGTCGAACCTTTGGTTCGAAGTTTGCGTCTCTGCGAGAGGTATTTATTTTTGAAGGTTATTTATGGAAAAAATTAAGGCGGCTGTTATCGGGTTGGGGCGGATTGCTTCGATTCTTGAAGAAGACGCTCTGCGCGAAAAACCATGCACTCACGCGGGAGCAATTGCAGCTAACGATGATTGCGTGCTTGCCGCAGGCTGCGACATTGACGAAGAGCGGCGAAAACTCTTTAACGAAAAATGGCAAGTGCCTGTTTATTCCGACGCAAAAGAAATGATAAACGCAGTAAAACCGCAAATATTGTCAATCGCAACGCACCCGGACAGCCATTATGAATATTGCCGTCTTGCCGCAGAAATGAATGTGCCTGTCGTTATTTGCGAAAAGCCGCTTGCAGATAAAATAGCGCAGGCGCAAAAAATCGAAAAACTTTCAAGAAACGCCAATACTATTATAATAACCAATCATGAGCGGCGTTATTCCGCAGATTACATTCGCGCAAAATCAATTTTAAACGAAGGCAAGCTTGGCAATTTGATTGCGGTTCGCGCAATTCTTTACATGGGAAAAAAAACGCGTCTTATAGACCAGCTTTGGCATGACGGAACTCATCTTGCAGATGCAGTCATGTTTTTAACAGGCGGCGTATTAAAGCACAAGCGTTCATTGGGAGCGAAGCTAAATTCCGGAAACGGTACTGCATGGTTAGAGGGAAGATTATATCAAAAATTAATCTCGCAAACTTCGAACCAAAGGTTCGGCAAAGGCGCAAAGATAGAAAAAAGCGACTCTGCGCTCTCCGCGCCTCCGCGCCTCCGCGAGATATTTTTTCCTATTCCTTTTATCTTCGAGATTGGAGCGGGACGGGATCACCTCGTATTTGAAATGGAATTCTCATGTGAAAAGGGACGGCTGCGGATCGGTAACGGCATTTTTGAAATACTGGAAAGTGTTCCAAGTCCTTATGCCGAAAAGTTTCGTTCTCTTATAAACACAGGAGAAACATTTACAGGACCCACAGGGTATTTTGTAAACATGCTAAAAGACGCAGTTGCCTGCGCTAAAGATCCTGCCAAGCAGCCTGTCTCGGGAGCCATTGACGGACTTAGAGTAATTGAATATCTAAACAGCGTAAAAGCTTGGCGCCCAATAAAAGCACGGCGCAGCCGTGTAGATAAATAAAAGCAACGAGGCGTGGCGCCGGATCAAGTCGATGAGATTAAAGATGCGCGAAGGATTTATCCTGAGCAGTGCGCCCGGAACGTAGTAATGTCTTGATTAAAATACTGTAAAAGGCTATAGTGCAAGAACCCACGGGGGGTTGGATAGTGGCTATTCCGCCTGGTTTGGGACCAGGATGTCGGGGGTTCGAATCCCCCCTCCCCGAAAAAAAATAAATAACTAATTTAACTTTCCATTTTATTAATTTTACAGAATACAAATAACATGGGGATTCGAAACGGAGCGTTGCTGTAAATAATTCAAGGCGAAAGCCTTGTTTTAAACATTGTCGGTGCATGGACGCGCCGGGCAACGCGAAGACGGTCTGAAAGCCCGAAACAGGAGTTGAGGGCTGGAAGGCGAATCCCCCCTCCCCGAAAATATTTGAAATGTATTCCCATATATAATATAAAACACTAATCTTGGCTGCCTCTTTTTCTTATCTTTTTTATAGAGGTATATATGAAAAATAATATCAAATCTGTAAAAACTTTTAGTCTCTTGTCAATTTTGGCGCTCTTTGCCGCTTTTTCGACAATATCCTGCGATTTTGACAACTTGAAATTCAGCGGAAATTCGGGAAATAACCCAAACGATAACCAGAATAAAATCACAGTTGAATCCACCGAAGGAAAACTGACAATTACCGGGCTTGATGCTTTTAATGATTTTTATGTTGTCGCCTTTGGTCATAATTGGAATTATGAATATCTTTACGCGGCGGAAAATATCGACAGTCAGTTTGTATTTACCGGCGGAAAAATAAAAGAAAACAAAGTCGTTCTTAATATCTGGAAAGACGACTTTGACGGCACGCTTATCGATTATAAAGACACAGGAAATTTTACTTTCCTTGTATATGTTTTAAACAAACGGGAGTTTAAAAAAGCCGAAGAATTTATCATTGGAGACTATTATTACAAAGGAAAACCAAAACCCGGTTGGCTGGAAATCATCGGTTTAATCAGGGGCAGTACAAATATCGATGGAATTTGCGAAGCGGAATTTACGGAAATGGAGCCGTTGTAGGCGGTTAAGTGTTGCCTAATTAACCAAAAAAAGAGCCATATCCGCGGAATTCCGGCAAAAAAAATCCCGACCTGCCATAGGCAAATCAGGAATTAGCGGCGATAGGACTTGAACCTGCGACCGAGCGGATATGAGCCGCTTGCTCTACCGACTGAGCTACACCGCCATGAATGATCAAACTATATAAAAAACCCAAAAATATGTCAATAGCCCCGTATCATTTAAATCAACTTGAATTCTTTTGCAATTTTGCTTAATTCCTTGTTCCATATCGGGCCGTTAAGATATTGACGGCGGGTTTCTATGTCTTCGATTCTGCCCGCTCTTCGCTGAAGCCTTTTGAATGCCATGCTGACCGCTGTGCTTAAGTCTACCTGGCTTGCGTTGGATTTTTCCAGGATATTATATTTTGCGTAAAAATAAACTGCGTCCCACGGATCCATTTCGCATAATTTTTCGTCGCGAAGAATTTGCTGGATGGCATGAATCGCTTCTTCGCCTTCGCTGTTAAGCCTGTTTAATGCAAGCGAGTGAAACATCGATATCATGCGCGTTTGAATTTCGCCGTTTGTAAAATACAAATGTTCGCATTGCGCAAAACCACTTCGCCAGTCGGCTTGCTCCGTGTAAAGAAATTTTTCTTCTGCAAACGGATTTTTTAACGAACCTGAAAGCGCTCTTGTCTTTTCATAATCGCCCGACAAATACGCAGCCTCAATTTCAAATAATTCAGCGTCATAATTTGCAGGCACAGGACGCGGATTTTCACTCCATATGTTTTTTTCTTCCGTATCCTCATCGGATTCGGGATTTATGCTTGCCAAAAAATAAAGATAATTTTTGCACCGGTAAGTCCATGCCGCAAGAAGATTTTCCTTTTCGCAAGTCATGCTGCCGTACGGCTCTTTTCTAAGTCCTTCAAAAATATCAAGCGCTTCCTTGTAATGGCCAAGTTCCAATTCAAGACGGCCTTCCAAAAAGCGGGAACGATCCGCCCAATCGGGATGACCTGCGGAAAGTGACTGCTCTATCGACTTTCGCGCAAGTTTGGCGGCATTGTAAACATCGCCGTATAAAAATTGAGCCGCTGCGGCATAATAAGCGGAAATCGCAAGTTCGTGATTGTTTCCGTTTCTTTCCGCGTTTGTAAGCGCAAAACCAAGATATTCGATTGTTTCATTCACCTGCTGTTTGGAAAGACAGACAAGCGAAAACAATCTGTAGGCTTGCGGAAGACAAAAAGAATTTTTATTCTGTCCAAGCAATATCGCTTCTTTTGCTTTTTCTGTCGCTTCCCTTCCGTCGTGGCGTCCCAGATAATATCCGCAAAGATTTACAAGAATCTGGGCCTTAAGCACCGGGAAAGAATCGCAATCGGAAGTCAAACTGCTGAACTGCGTGTCGATAAACGCGTTTTCTATATCTTTTTCAAAACCGGAAAGCAAAGCTTTTGACGTTTTAAAAATATTGCGGATTGCCGATGCCTTAATCGAGACAAGTTCTTCAAATTGACCGTTATTCATTGCGCTTTCTATCGCGCTTGTTGTCTTGTTTACAATGTCGGAAGAAAATGCCTTTAAAAGCAAAAGATCGTCAATTTGTTTTGAGCCGTTAAGATCGGAAATAATCATTAAAAGCCTAAAGCACGGATTTATATTGCGTCTTGCAGCCCAGTTCAACAGCCTTGTGCGGACAAACGCCTTTACCCTTTCTGTTTTTTCTTCCAGCACTTTGCCTGCATATTCTTCGTAATGCCTTTTTATCAAACGCGGTTCGCGCACAGAATCGATAATGCCAAGCGAACCAAGTATCGAACATGCCTTTGTCACCATAACGGGATTTTTTTCCTCTTCTTCAAATAAACGCAAAAACAGTTCAGGAGAAAAATATTTGTTAAATAAAGAAATTATATAAATAATTTCCCATAAATCGGTTGAAAGTTTGGGATAATATAGGGCCTTTACCTTTACATCATCAATTTTTTTTATCACATTAAAAACATTTTCCAATTGTGCCATTCTTGCGGAAGGAATGTCGTCTTCGCCTGTGCCAAATATAATAAATTTTCTTGTGTTCCTTTGATTAATTTCCGCCAATGCGTCAAGAAGAATGTTAAGCGCGTTGTTTTCCGCCAGATGCAGATTTTCAAGCGTTATAACAGGAGTTTGCGCTCTTTTTAAAGCCGCGTTAAAGTAAAATTCAAATACCAAAAGAATAAATTTTCTTACGCATCGCATAACATATTCGGAAACCTCGTCGCGAATTCTTTCACAGAATAAAAATTCCCATAAATTGTCGATTTCATCTGTTGATTGCCCTACTGCAAGAGCGCGAATGTTAAGCGACCACATATCAACAATGGAGCCCAATCCTATGCTTTCAAAACAGACTTTTAATGCAGGGAAATCTTCGTTTATACTTTCGCAGTATTGCGTTAATGGCCCGCGCATTTGCAGGTATGAAGGACCCAATATCAATACATTTTTTCTTCTTTCCTGTTTTAACAGTTTGCTTACATTATTTTGAAGCTCCGTATCATTGGTAGGTATCAATTTGAAAGTTTTTAATTCTTTAACCCTGTAATAGCTTCCGCAGCCGTATTTTCGTTTCTTGACATTGGAAAGCCATTCGGACGGTTTTTCAAAATGCGCATAAGGCAAAAGTTTTTTGGCGGCTTTTTCGTCAACAAAAACGCCTGAGTGGCTCGCAAGATAACGCGCCAAAAGCTCGGGAGTGTCGGGCGTTTTGCTGCAAACAACAAGCGAGAACCCGAAAAATTCATGCGACGCTTCGATGTTTTTTATAAGGTTTTCAATCAAAATATACATGTCAAGCCAAAAGGCGATTGTATCTTCGTTAAAAACCGCAGAAATTACAAATCTGTCTCCAGTAATTTTTCCGCCTGCGTCGACAATCGCGCGGGCAAGAGATTCGTCAACCTGACGGATGATATCAGGCCTTGTACGCCGCAATTGGGACTTGAATTTAAGGAAAAAGAACAGGTTTGTCATGACCCTTTTATTATCGGCACATTGGCAATATGGAATAAGAAGTGAAAAATGGTATAATGGGGCATGGGATTAAATGAGACTCCGCAGGCTAACCGTGTCCACATTGCGTTTTTTGGGCGGCGAAATGCCGGCAAATCCAGCCTTGTAAACGCAGTCACAGGGCAAAATTTGGCAATTGTAAGTGAAATCAAGGGGACGACAACTGATCCTGTCTATAAATCGATGGAGCTGTTGCCGCTTGGTCCTGTTGTAATCATCGACACCCCGGGCTTCGACGATGAAGGCGATCTTGGCGAACTTAGGGTAGAACGCGCAAAGCAGGTTTTGAACAAAACCGACATTGCGGTCATGGTGCTCGACGGCGAGGCAAATGAAACTTCCCTTTCTTCTACAGAAAATGAACTAATTGCATTATTTAAATCAAGAAATATACCTTTCATTATTGCACAAAACAAACAAGAGATCCTCCGCGCCTCCTTCGAACCTTCGGTTCGCAATCCGTGTGAACTCTTTGGTATAGAATCTATACCTGTCAGCGCGAAGACAGGTTTTAACATTAATTTGCTAAAAGAAAAAATAGCGTCTCTTGCCGCCGATGATGATCCCAAGCAGCGGCTTGTCGCCGATTTAATAAACCCAGATGATTTTGTTGTGCTTGTGATTCCAATCGATAAAGCCGCTCCCAAGGGCAGGCTGATTCTTCCCCAGCAGCAAATGATACGCGATATTTTGGAAGCAAGCGCGTCTGCAATTGCCGTGCGCGAAACCGAACTTGAAAAAACTCTGTTTAATCTTAACAAAAAACCGGCTCTTGTAATAACAGACAGTCAGGTGTTTTCACAAGTGAGCGCTATCGTCCCTCAAGAAATTCCTTTGACATCTTTTTCCATTCTATTCGCCCGCTTTAAGGGTTTTTTGGAAACTGCCGTCAGCGGCGCCGCTTTTATTGACAATCTTGAAGCGAACGATAAAATTTTAATCTGCGAAGGATGCACGCATCACCGTCAATGCGATGATATAGGAACTGTAAAAATACCGCGTATGATTTTAAATTATACTTCCAGGGAGATGCAGTACAGTTTTTGCTCGGGCGGCGATTTTCCGCAGGACTTAAAATGTTATAAGTTGATTATTCACTGCGGTTCCTGTATGCTTAATGAACGCGAAATGCGTTACAGGCGAAACCTTGCAATGGAACAAAACATTCCGTTTACAAATTACGGAACAGCCATCGCGCATATGCAGGGGATATTAAAACGAAGCGTTGAAATATTTAAATTGTCCACGGATTAACACGAATTATTTTAGGAGAGATGGTAGAGAAATGAGCGAAAATTTTATCGATCATGTTTATATAAATAAATTATTGGAAGAGGCAAAAAATGCAGGCGATGATTTAATTAAAAACGCTTTGGATAAGGCCCAAAACGGCGAAACGCTTTTGCATAATGAAGTTGCCGCGCTTTTATTGACAAAAAATTCTTCGCATATTGCGCGAATTTTTGAAATTGCGGGAAAAATAAAAAAACGCATTTACGGCAACAGGATCGTAATGTTTGCGCCGCTTTATGTCAGCGATTTTTGCGTTAACCGCTGCGCTTATTGCAGTTTTAATCACGGCAATGACACCAAACGAAGCCGCCTTGGCATGGACGAAGTGCGCGAAGAAGTGAAAATCCTGGAAATGATGGGACATAAACGTCTTGCAATCGAAGCGGGCGAGAATGACAGCGAATGCCCTATTGATTACATTCTTGAATGCATTAAAACGATTTACGATATGAAATTCGAAAACGGCGAAATCAGAAGGGTAAATGTAAATATCGCGGCAACCACAATAGAAAATTACCGCAAGTTAAAAGAAGCCGGCATCGGCACATATATTCTATTTCAGGAAACATACCACGAGCCTACATACAACTCTGTTCATCATGCGGGTCCAAAAAAAGATTATGCATGGCACCTAACAGCAATGGACAGGGCGCAGGAAGGCGGCATTGACGATGTTGGAGGCGGCGTTCTTTTTGGTCTTGCAGACCCCTATTTTGACACAATGGGACTTTTGCTTCATAACGAACATCTGGAAAAAAAATATAACGTCGGCTTTCATACGATTTCTGTTCCGCGACTTTGCCCTGCGGAAGGAATGAATATAAGCGATTTTCCAAATCTTGTAGACGATGATACGTTTGCAAAAATAGTCGCAGTTATAAGGCTCGCGGTTCCCTTTACCGGAATGATTCTTTCCACAAGAGAAAGCCACGACATGCGAAAAAAACTTTTGCAACTGGGCATTTCGCAGCTTAGCGCAGGTTCCAGCACCGAGGTGGGCGGCTACGGCAAACGCAAACGAAAAGAAAAAACAAATCCCCAATTTTTTGTAAACGACGAACGAAGCGCAACTTCGATCATAACCGAATTAATGGACGACGGTTTTATTCCAAGTTTTTGCACCGCATGTTACCGCGGCGGAAGAACAGGCGACAGATTCATGTCGCTTGCAAAATCGGGGCAAATCGGCAATGTTTGTCTTCCAAACGCACTCATGACACTCTGCGAGTACGCGATGGATTACGGCGATGACCTGTTCAGAGAAAAAACAAAAGCCGTTATCGAAAAAGAAATTGCGCATATAGCAAATGAGACGATACGAAAAAAAACAATTGAAAACGTAGAAAAAATCCGCCGGGGAGACGGCAGGGACTTTTTTGTATGACCGACATTCAAATTTTGGGGTTTATACCCGGCTCTCCGTATCAAACCGGCAAAATTCCGACAATTTTATCAAAAAAAAATGCCAATTCAGGTCTCCTGCCCGATTTAAGTTGAGAAGATGCCTTGTTTTAACGGTTATTTTTTTTGTATAATGCATCAACACTGAATAACTGGAGTTGTTATGAAAAATTTTACAGGCGCCTTTGCGTTTTTCCTTGTTTTAATCGCGTGCATCTTTTTGTCCTGCGCTGGCAGCGCAGATGAGGGGCTTCGTTACGGCTTTACAACAGAGCCCACTTCGCTGGATCCCCTAAATCCCCAAAACACAGCAGACGGCAGAAGCATTCTTTTTAACGTTTTTGAAGGTTTGGTAAAGCCAAATACCGACGGAACTTTCATGCCGTGTGTTGCGCAGTCATGGACAATCAGCAGAAACTCACTTGTATATAATTTTATACTAAGAGACGGACTTTTGTTTTCTGACGGCACAAACGTTACGGCAGAAGATGTAAAGTACAGCCTTGATACCGCAATTGCCGCAGGATTTACCGGTTTAAATAATATCGAAGAAGTACAAATATTAAACGGCAATCAAATTAGCATAACATTAAATTCGGCTGATCCGGAATTTCTTCCGTATTTAACAACTGCTGTTGTAAAAAGAGATTTAACAAATATCGGAACAGGTCCCTATGTTATCGAAAATTATACGCCATTAAGAAACATGGTTTTAACCAAAAACAACAATTACTGGCAAAGCAATCTGCCTCATATCAATAAAATCACAATTTCGTTCTTTGACAATTACGACACATTGATGGTGGCCCTTCGCGGCGGAAGCATCGACGGCGCTTTTATAACAGGCGACATGGCGGCTCAATTGAATCACAGGGATTTTGACATTAACAACAACAGATCCGCCGCCGTACAATTATTGGCGCTTAATAATGCCTTTGCTCCGTTTGAAGACATTCGAGTGCGCCGCGCGATTAATCACGGAACAAATGTTCAGGATATTATCGACACTGCGTTTTTCGGACAGGGTAATCCTTCCGGAAGCCCGTTAATTCCCGGTTTGTCGGTCTATTATCAAAGCGGATTGTCCTATTCTTATGATCCACAGCTTGCCCGCAGTTTGCTTGCAGAAGCCGGATACAACGAAGCAAACGCGCTTTCTTTGACAATCACGGTTCCGTCAAGCTATGTCATGCATGTGAATACCGCGCAGGTGATTGTCAATCAATTAAAGGAAATAGGGGTTAACGCATCGATTCAGCTTGTCGATTGGAATACATGGATAAATGAAGTTTATCTTGGCAGAAATTATCATGCTACAATAATTTCGCTTGACAGCCCGATAGTTTCTCCGCGCGGTTTTCTTGGAAGATACCATTCGCAAGACTCCGACAACTTTATCAATTTTAACAACTCCAATTTTGACAGAGTGTTTGACAACGCCCTTAACGAAACCGACTCGGCAAAAAGAATTGAACTATACAAGGAAGCCCAAAAAATAATTTCCGAAAACGCGGCAAGCGTTTATATTCAAGATATACTTTATTTTATAGTGCTGCGCGGCGGCGTTTTTTCGGGCGCTCTTGACTACCCTTTGTATGTAATAGATTTTTCTTCGCTGTACAGGGTTAAATAAGAATTGAATTTCTTTTTTAAACGAATATTATCCGCTCTAATTACGTTGTTTCTTGTTTCCATATTGTGTTTTCTCGCCTTCAGCGTAATTAAGGGAGACCCTGCAAGCAGCCTTGGAGGAATCTGGGTTTCTCCCGAACAAATCGAAGTGTTACGCGAAGAAATGGGATTAAACCGAAATGTTTTTGTACGTTACTTTGACTGGCTGTTTAAATTTGTTTCGGGAGACCTTGGCGTCTCTTACGGTTTTCAGGGAATGCAAATCTCAAATTTGATATCGCAAAGATTCCCCGTCACAATTACGCTTGCAATCCTTTCTCTTTTTTTAATACTTGTAATTTCTATCCCTGTTTCGCTCTTTACAGTTAAAAGACAGGGAAGCATTACCGATACAATTGTAAATGTGTTAACCGCAGGAGGCATAAGCGCGCCCGGATTTTTTTTGGGACTTTTGTTTATTTTTATTTTTGGATTTGGTTTTAAACTTTTTATGCCGGGAAACTTTATCAATTACGACGAAAACTTTTTTGGCTTTATAGGAAGCCTATTTTTTCCTGCGCTTGCAATCGCAATACCAAATTCCGCAGTATTGATAAAATTTTTAAGGGGATCACTTTTTAACGAGCTTGACAGCGATTATGTAAGAACCGCAAAAAGCAAGGGAGCCGGGCGTTTTTATATCATTTTAAACCATGTGTTAAAAAATGCGTGTCTTCCCGCAATCACAATACTTGGAATGATAATCGCGGAAATATTTTCAGGCAGCATTATTATTGAACAGGTTTTTTCCATTCCCGGGATTGGAAGGCTTTTAATCGCCGCAATCAGCTCAAGAGATTATCCGTTAATTCAAACACTTATGGTTTATATCGCGTTCCTTGTCGTTCTTGCAAATACATTGGCTGACATTGTAAACATGAGC
>WQSP01000023.1 GCA_009787795.1 Treponema sp. | reverse complement strand
TTTTTTGATCAAGTACTTATAATAATAATTATGAACTATATTGATCTTCCTGTCTATAGGAATCAAGAAAAAATTTTATTAATGTTAGAAAAAAATCAAGCGCTTGTTGTAGAGAGTCCGACAGGTTCGGGAAAGACAACACAGCTTCCTGTAATTCTTTATGAAGCGGGATATTCAAAGAATGGAATCGTCGGAGTGACGCAGCCAAGACGAATTGCAGCAGTATCGGTAAGCGAATTCATTGCAAGACAGACAGAAACGCGCATTCCCGGGCTGATTGGATACAAAATGCGCTTTGCAGATCAAACAAATCATGAAACCAAAATTAAAATAATGACCGATGGCATCCTTCTTCAGGAGATGAAATTGGATCCGTGGCTGTCAAAATACAGCGTTTTGGTCGTTGATGAAGCTCACGAACGCAGTTTAAACATCGATTTTGTACTCGGATTGCTTAAAAGAGTGCTGGAGAGCCGCAAAGATTTTAAAGTAATCATCTCTTCTGCGACAATTAACGCCGAAATTTTCTCCGAATACTTCGGCAATTGCCCGATTGTAAAGATAGAAGCGCAAAGATTTCCGGTTACGATGGTTTATGATCCTGTAGAGAAAATAAATAATGATAAATATGAAATAAGAAATAACAGAAAAAACGATAGATCGGCTTCAAATTACGGCGCAGAAGAGTTGATTTTGACAAAAATCGAAGCAATAACCACTCGTTTTATCGATGAAAAGCGCGAAGGGGACATTTTGATTTTTCTTTCGGGCGAAAAAATGATCAAAGAATGCATAAACAAGCTTACATTCTGTTCTGTCGGAAAAAATTTACATATTATTCCTTTATACGGCAGGTTGGGCAAAGAAGAACAGGAAAAAGTCTTTGAAAACGCTCCAAAAGGCAAAACAAAGGTGGTTATATCAACAAATATCGCAGAAACTTCCGTTACAATCGACGGTATCACCGCAGTAATCGATTCGGGGCTTGCAAAATTAAACTGGTATAATCCGCGCACATTCACATCAAGCTTGATCGAATCGCCGATTTCGATTGCATCAGCGAATCAACGCAAGGGAAGAGCGGGAAGAACGCGCGAAGGAACGTGTTACAGACTCTACACACGCAAAGATTTCGAGCAAAGACCGCTATATACTGCCGAAGAAATCTTTCGCACAGACTTGTCGGAAGTAATATTGCGAATGGCAGACCTCGGCATCACCAATTTTGAAGATTTTGATTTCATTTCGATGCCTGATCGCGAAGGAATTGTCGGCGGAATCGAAACATTAAATTTGCTTGATGCGCTAGAAACCGACCGCACATTGTCGAATATCGGCAAATTGATGACTGAATTCCCTCTTGCGCCGCGTCAATCGCGCATTATTGTCGAAGCGATACTAAAATATCCCGATATAATACGCGAAACAATCATTGCCGCGGCATTTTTATCAACACAGAGCCCTTATATTCTTCCTCCGGGAGAAGAGACAGATGCGCGGCAGGCCCATCATCGTTTTCGCGATGATTCAGGCGATTTTGTTTCGTATTTGAAACTGTTTAAATCGTACTCCGATTCGACAAACAAACCGGGCTTTTGCGAAAAAAGTTATTTGGACGACCGCGCGATGGCAGAAATTGTAAATGTTACCGCTCAACTGGAAGAAATTCTTGCAAAGATGAAAATTCCCGTGCATTACCGCGCAAATCCATTAAAACAAAACGAAATGGACGATTATTTATGCTGTATCGGGCGCGGAATGATTCAGTTTGTGTGCGCAAAGGAAGGACATGGCAGAGTCGGCTCTTACAGCAGCTTAACGGAGAATAAAATCATAATTCACCCGGGTTCTGTAATGTTTCGCCTGGATCCGCAGTTCATTGTCGCAGGAGAAATTGTACGCACGTCAAGAATGTATGCAATGAGCGTTTCGCCGCTATCAAGAGAAGTTTTAAATCGAATTCGCCCGGGATTATTCGGCGATCACGGAAAATCGGGCGAATCAAAGCATGACAAACATAAAAAATCGCGCGATTATACCAACAATATTAAAATTCAGGGCGAAGTTTTCGAAATTGAAAATATCAAAGGAAAGAAAACCGTTGTGCTTCCGTGGGAAAAATTAAAATTAATCAATGAAAAATTAACCGACAGCCATGAATACAAGGGCATTAAGGGAAAAATAACGGTAAAGAATCAATTTAATCTGCTTGCAGGCGAAAAACTCAGTCTTATTCTTTCGCTCGCTCCTAATCTTGACGCAGACGGCGCATTTTCGCGCACATGGCCCCGTAAACAGAATTTTAATTCGCAGCAAAACCTTTCCGCTCTTTTAAAACATCTTGAAAACCTTGCGCGCCCCGTTATATGGAAAAAAAACTCAAAAGATTTGGGATTTCTGGGTCTTTTTACAGACGGAGACGAAAATTATTGGTTCAGAGCGTCACGCGGCTTTCATACAAGCATAAACGAAAGCCTTTCAAGCTTGGAAAACCTAATCGATGAACTCGGCGATGAAGTTGACATCGAGCAAAAACACATCGTTAATCAATGTTACCGCAGGTTATCGGATTACCTGGGGTAAGATTGAAATACATGGTCCACGGATTTACACGGATTAACACCAATTATTTATGGAATGGGCGTAATAACTACGTCTTTGACGTAGAATGTTCCCAACTGCCCTCCCGCTTGAAACTGCAATTCTAATCCGTTCGATGTAGGCAAATAATCGCCTGTAATGGTAAACGGTTGGTAATTTTCGGTCATTGTAATAGCCTGTCCTTTGCTGCCATACTGCCCTGTCCAATAATATTGAACATATATATTTCGCGTTCCGCTTTCCGTTCTCGCATAAAAAGTGTATGAATATTTGGCATTTGCTTTCGCTTCATTACTGTAATTGAATATCATTATTGCGTTCCAAGGATCGCTGCCCAAACTGGAAACATTCGCGCTGTATTCGCCGTTACCATGGTCAATTCCCGATATTGCTGCGGTAGTTTCCGGATCGGCATAGTAACCCCATGTCCAATTTAATGGAATAGGCGCTTGTACGGTAACAATACACGATGCGGTTTTGCCGCCGTCAATTGTTGTTGCCGTAATTGTCGCTGTTCCGCCCGATATTGCCGTTATTTTTCCCGTATTGTCAACGCTTGCAACATTAAAATCGCTCGAAGTCCATGAAACAAGCCTAATCGAAGCGTTATTTGGAGCAACATTGGCGGTTAATGTTTCACTGCTTCCTGCAGTCAATGTTGTGTTTGCCTTGTTTAATGTGATACCTGTTACAGGCACTGCTTGAATTCCTGTTAATTTATAACTTGCAGTAATTGTCGTATTGCCGTTAAGGGTTATTGCCGCGCTTTGTGTTGATGCGCCATCAATACCGTTTACAATCCATTTTTCAAACTCATATCCTGCAGGCGCATTGGCGGCAGTTACCGTTATTTGGCAGTTGTCAAAATATTGTCCTGTCCATATACCGGATGCAAGTAATGGGGTTATTGTGTTTATTTTTAATGAAATATTCGGGATATTTGCAGTCAATATGACATTTGACAAGCCATCGGCTCCCAAATATTGCGGCAAATAATTATAAACCATTGCGTTTCTGATATCATGAAGATATTTATATGCATTATTTACTTTATCATTAAATACCGAATCCCAAGGACGGCCCCATCTCATAAAATAGCCGCTTGAATCATCGCCCATTAAAGGTCTGTATATGTCAACAAGTTCGTTTAAAATCGGCACATAAGTATTGGGATGGAAGTTCATATTGTACAAATCCATCATTGTGTTGGTAAATTGCCCTTTAAAATCGTCATTTGCCAATAATGCCGTAAAAAGCCGGCTGTTCATGCTGTCTTTATGCTCGCCGTATAAAATCCTGTGAAAAGGATTGCCATTAGTGTCCAGACTGCCACTTGTATAAATCCCCATGATAAAATCCATATCAAGCATTTGATAACGCCATTTTCCGTCACCATAAGGATTATTTGCCACAGGAGTTCTTGCTCTCCATAAACGGAAATTATTTTGAGGCCAATCCTCGTTGCACAGATAAATTTCGGCAGCCCAGTAGTCGATAAAACTTTGAACGTCAAAACAGCCAAGAAAATCTTCATAATTGTCAGGATTGGACATATCATGGGCAATTAGCCTGTTCATCATTTCATTATAAGCAAATTCATCTGCTGGAGTGCCGTCATCAATGGAGCCGCTTTCTATGGAGACAACATTATTTCTGTTTATTCCAAAAACATATTCGGTATGATTGTCGCTGTATCTCTCCTGAAGATTATATGGTCCCCAATACTCGCCGTTTATGTAAACAATGCATGGAATTGCGCTCTGAGTTGTAAAAGCCCGGTCTTTTAACAGTCTCTGGGCGAAAACATCATAGAATTTCGTATATTCAAGATCGTTTCCGCCGCTTCTAATCATAAAACTTTTAGTTGAAGTTAACGGTGTTCCGTCGGCTTTAATTGCTCCCGGAATCAATTGATAATTGACAAGATTGTTTATTCCGCCGTATGCATTTGTAAAATAAATATTCATGCTCTTCTGGCCTTGAGCCCGCGACCATCCGCCGCGAATACGAATTTCCAAATTGGTGGAAATACTTACGTTTTTATTGCTGTCAAACAATTCAAAAGATGCCGGCTTTCTCCAGTTTTGGCGAAAGTTATACAGATTCGCTCCTTCCCAGCGATTATTTATGTTTCCGCGGACATACATGCCATCATTTTCATCAATCAAGTTATAGGGATCCGTGATTATTGAAATAATTGGATGATTTCCGTAATTTTCAAGATTGTTTTCGATAAAGTAAGTTAAAGTAGCCACATCACTTTTATTTCCGCTTGAATTCACAGAAAACGCGCGAATAATTGTCGCTTTTGGAACGCGCGCGTTTATATCCGAAGGAAGAAAAGGAATTGGCATATTTCCGCGCGGATCAAAGGAAAATCCATAAAATTTTTCGGAATTGTTCAGTGTTGCCAAAAGATTCGGCTGTCCGTTTCGATCCATTACTTGAATAGGAGCAGTATATAGAAACGTACGCCCCTGAACAAGATTATCAGGATCGGGAATACTGCCGTCTATCGAATAATAAATTTCTGCCCCTTGCGCTGCAGAAAAAACCAAAGAAAACGATCCTGAATAATGCCCGCTCTTATGAGAGAAAGCAAGCCCTCTTACCTGACCTGGATTTGTGCCTGTTATACCGTTTTCATTATCCGTTTCGTCAGGAATTGGACAAGATGCAAATAAAAAAACAAAAGCCGGTATCGCCGCGATTATCAGCTTTGTGTATAAAATTTTATTTTTACTCATAAGAATCCTCCTTTATGGCGCATTAACCGCCGATCAATCCAAATTTCCGCCAGTGATCGGATTCCATGCGCCATAAACCTGGTTTTTGGGATAAGCGAAATCCTTAAGATTTTCAGGAACCGTTGGATTGGTATTGTTATATTGAATAATCCTAAAGTCATCTGTATTTACATCTGTATCTATCAAAGATGTTCTGCGAAGAGCTATCTGCGCCGAAATACGATATTGATCCGTAACAAAGGTCAATTCGCCTTCCGAGGCACGAATTTTATCGGCAGAATTGCCTGTACTTGAATTAATAACGCCAACCATATCAACATATCCGTCAACAGGTCCGCCTTGTCCGTCATTGGTAAACGGATTAACTGCATCCAATAACGTCTGATTTGCCATAAGAACCACTTTAACCGATCTGTTACTCAAAATAAAGCCGGATACATTCATATCGCCCGAATTATCGGTAATATCCAATGCAGGAGAAGGCATTGTGGAAATTCGATCCCCAAGAATTAGGAATGAATGATAAGGTTGGATAGTTCCTTCCAAATCAATCTTTTGCCATTCGCTGTCTTCATCAGGATTATGAACACCACTTGAAGCTCTGGTTCCCGTTGCGTACTGCAAAGAATATGTTCCATTAAGAACAATTGGACTTGCTGTATTATTAAATAACTCAACAAAGCTGTGGCTTACATTACCATCGTTATTTGTACTGCCAGTGGCAATTTGTAAAATCATTAGTTTTGGTGATCCTGTGGGCCATGTTGGTGCTGTTACAGTAACATTAATATTATTGGATATAACGGTCGTTATTCCGCCGCCTGAAATAACAACCGTTACTGTTGCTGTTCCTTCTTTAACAGCTGTAATTGTAAAAGTAGCGCCAGTTCCGGATGCCGGTGTAATAATGCCGGGTTCCGACTCATCTGATACAGACCATGAATAAGTTATGCCTGTTTTGTCTGCATCTAACGGTTCAATTCTTGCAGATAGAGACACTTGTTTTTCTGTCAATAACCCCAATTCACCGCTTGAAACACCGGTTCCACTAATTGTTACATTTACAGCGGTATTGCCTGTTTTTTCTCCTGTAACAGGGTTCCATGCGCCATATTCTGAATTTTTCGGTTTATAACCAACCAGTTGTTCGTCGGTCATCCTATCCTGATTGCTTGATGTCCACATTCTGTAATCCAGCGAAACAAAATCTTCGCTGTTTTCATCCGTATCATTCAAATTTTTTCTGCGAACTGCTGCAGATGCAGAGTTGCGTGCGGGATATATCTCAAAACCAAAAATTAAATCTTCAATTTCATACTCGTTCGCCGCTCCTACCATATCAATGTAACCGTTTGCTTTTTTTCCTGCGCCGTCAACATTGAACGGATTTTGAACGGTTAATTCATCGGCATTTTCTATAAGAGCAATTTTAAACGCTCTTCTGGAAAGAACAAGGTTATTATCATTAATATCTCCGTAGTTATCGTCTATAATATAACGAGTTGATGATGTATTACCGTGTTTTGCGCCTAAAACAAGAAAAGAACTCTTTGCCGGTATATTACAACCATTAAGAGATATGCGATTCCACGGCTCGTCTTCTGTAACAATTGTACTTCTTGTGCCATTTGCATAAAAAAGGCTGATACCATCCAAATTGATTTCTTGATTGGTAGTATTGTACAATTCGATAAATGAATGTGATACGCCATTGGGAGAACCATCAGTCAGAGCGCCATTCCCATAAGCCTGTAAAATTAAGAGCTTGCCTTCGTATTGGCTGGTTTCATCTTCCCCTGTGTTTCTGGGACCAATTTCGCATCCTGCCGATAATAGGGCAGCAAGCATTACAGTGACTGCTATTAATATAGTCTTTTTAATTTTTTTCATATTTTTCTCCCTAATTAACAGAATTTTACCCCTGATTTCCCCATAGGTCAATTGAAGCTGTAGAAATTTATTAAATATTTCTATATAATGCCGGCATGGGATTTGTATTCTTTAATACGCTTGGACGCGAAAAACAGGCTTTTAACCCGATTTGCGAAGGAAAGGCAGGTTTTTACGGCTGCGGACCCACAGTTTACAATTATGCGCACATCGGAAACCTTCGCGCCTATGTTCATCATGATATATTGATTCGATCCCTTCGCCGCGCAGGATTTGAAGTAAATCACGTTATGAATATTACCGATGTGGGTCATCTTTCCGATGATGCCGATGACGGTGACGATAAAATGGTAAAATCTGCGGAAGAACGCGGCAAAAGCGTTCTGGAAATCGCCGATTTTTACACGCAGGCATTTTTTTATGATACCGGCAGAATGAACATTACGCGCCCTTCTGTCGTATGCAAAGCAACCGATCACATAAACGAAATGATCAATTTAATAAAAGAAATCGAAAAAAACGGTTTTACATATTCTGCAGGCGGCAATCTTTATTTTGACATATCAAAATTTCCTTCTTACGGCGATTTGGCATTGCTCAAATTGGACGATTTAAAAGCAGGCGGGCAGACAGAGTTTGCGCGCATCGAACAGGACGAAAACAAACGCAATGCAGGCGATTTTGTGCTTTGGTTTACAAAAAGTAAGTTCGAAAATCAGGCGTTAGTGTGGGATAGCCCTTGGGGACGCGGATATCCCGGCTGGCATATCGAGTGTTCGGCGATGAGCATAAAATACCTGGGCGAACAGTTTGACATTCATGCGGGCGGCATCGATCATATTCCGATTCATCACACAAACGAAATTGCCCAAAGCGAGGCGGCTACGGGGAAAAAACCGTGGGTACGATACTGGCTCCACAACGAGTTCCTTGTAATGGACAAGGGCAAAATGTCCAAATCGTCGGGCAGTTTTCTCACCTTGCAAAGTTTAGTCGATGAGGGCTTTGATCCCCTGGATTACCGCTATTTCCTCCTCGGCGGTCATTACCGAAGTCAGCTTCAGTTCTCTTTTGAGAGCCTAAAAGGGGCAAAAAACGCGCGAAAATCGCTAACCGACAAAATCAGGTCGAAATTTGCCAATCCGGACAATATTGACGGAGTAAATGATCAGGAAATCATCTCTCATATAGAAGATTTTGATAAAGCAATCGAGGATGACCTTAACACGCCCCGCGCGCTCGCAGTACTTTGGGGTCTTTTAAAGGACGGTCCCGCCTCTCCTTCCGCTCTGGCGGCAATTTTTGACATGGACAGGGTTTTTGGGCTGGGGTTGGAAGACGATCTTAAGAATAACAAAAACGCCGATACTGACGAATCGCTCGCGCGCGAAATCGAAGAATTGATTATAAAAAGAGCGGAAGCAAAGAAAGCCAAGGACTTTGCGGCAGCCGACAACATAAGACAAAGTTTAAAAGATCGTGGTATAATACTCGAAGACAGCCCAAACGGAACTGCTTGGCGCCAGATATAACACGCTTTGCGTACGCTAACTGATGTAACAACCGGAGTATATTTTTGTTTAGTGAGATAGAGGAACATTTGGAAGAAAACTCAACGGCTGACAGCGATGCTGTCGGAAGACGGGTTTCTTCTCTTGAGTTTGAAAGAGAATTCAAGCGCCTGTATGATTCAACGTTCCAGGTAATTTTTAGGGTTGCTTTCAGAGTTACAAACAGCAGGGAAGCGGCAGAAGACCTTTGTCAGGAAAGTTTTTTTCGTTTGTACGAACGAAACATGGTTTTTCCAAGTCCCGATGAGGCAAAGTATTGGCTTATTCGCGTGGTAAAAAACGCATCGTTAAACTACGCGAAACGAAAAGACCGGGAACGCAAGGCATACCAGCGGGCTTTTCGCGAGGACCACAGGCAATCGGAAACAGGCGAAGGCTTGCTTGTTAAAAAAGAAACAAGCGAAGAAGTTCAAGCCGCCCTTGAAAAATTGCCCGAGAACCTGAGAATGGTACTTATATTGAAGGAATATGCCGAAATGAATTATAAAGAGATAGGCAGGGTTTTGGGAATTAGCGAGGGAAATGTCAAGGTACGGGTCTTTAGGGCCCGCGAGCGGCTTGCAGGTTTATTGGCCGGCACGCAGCTTTCAAACATCAATAAAGGTGAGGAAGGTGGTACTTATGTGTCCTGATCCGCAAATTTTATCCATTCATGTTGATGGAGAGCTGCCCTCTCCATGGAACGAAAAAATGGAATCTCATTTGAAAAGCTGCCCGGAATGCAGGGAGAAATTCGAAAACTTCAAGCGTCTCCACGAATTGTTCAAAAAAGACAATACGGTAAAACGAAGATATGTTGAGCGCGTAGTGGACGAACCTGCGGGAGAGCGCGTATACACGGAAGACGAAATGCGCGAAAGGGTTTGGAACCGCATAAAAAAACAAAGGCCTCAAAAACCGCGCGTATGGCGGCGAAGGCTTTCAATTCCTCTGCCTGCGGCTGCCGCTGCGGCAATTATCATCGCGCTTGTGGCGGGATTGTGGATTCGCGGCGAAACTTTTTTCCAGAAAGGCTTTCCAAACAGACAGGATGCCGCAGCGCTGACAGAATTTAATTTTACAGTTGACGAAGAAATACCCAACCTTATACCGGCTTCGGATTTGAACGGCGTAATTCAATATTTATCTTCGGACGGCGCAGAGATTATCATTTTAAGACTGCCCGAGAGCAGCAATTTCTCCAGAATAGGCGAACCCGCGATTGTCAGAGCCGCCGATTATCAAAAAGATGCGCCAAGGAGAAACCCATAGAATGATTCGCTCGCTTATCCTTACAGGCGTTTTTTTCATTTTTGTATCCAGTCTTTTTGTTGATGCCCAAGATCAGCGGCCGGCTGGTTCTGAAGGAACACCCGGAAACAGAAGACGCATGCCGCCTTTGGTTATGGAAATAGAGGCAAGGGTATTGAACAACGAACGTGAAATTGTTTGGAGCCAATCTCAAACAAGAGCGGCGATTATGGGAAGCCCTGTAAGGATCAGACTTGACGGATCAAATATTGTAGTTGCTTTGCAATTTACCGCGTTTGTCCGCCGTCAGAGCAGCGTATTGGCAGCTCAGGGGCAAATTTGGATAGAAGACGCAAACGGAGCGATCAATTACTATACATCGATGCAAACAATTCCAATGGAATACAACGAACCGATTTATTTTTATCCTCTTGGAACTTCCGCGCAGTTGGATTCTACAATAGTAATAATTATTACAGTAAATCAAAACAGAGAGAACACCGTCGTTACAGAAAATGAAAATTAAAAAAAAATGTTTTTATTTTTTACTACCCGTTTTATTTATGTCATGCGGCGTAAATACTCCTCATATAACGTCGATTGATCCTAAAATAGGCAGAATGGGAGAAATGGTCACTCTTACCGGAAGCCATTTCGGCGCAACACGCGACGAATCATACATAACGATTGCGGGCGTATCGCCGACCAGCTCGTCGTATCTTTTGTGGTATGACGATCAAATCATCTTTAGAATCCCCGAGCTTGGCGAATCGGGTTTAATTTATGTACATTCCAAAGGAAGAAGAAGCAACGGCGTTTTATTTTCCAATATCGCAACCGTTCCGCGTCCTGCAGACGGAGACAAACTCGGTTTGGAGCCAAGGATCGCGTCCATAGAGCCTCAATCGGGCGCTCCCGGTTCATTGATAACAATTACCGGAAACAATTTTGGGACATCACGCGAAAACGCAAATGTATTTTTTTCGTGGGACTTTGAAACGTCTTTTAATCCGTATGCGGTAAGAGAACCGGAATTTATCGAAGTGTCGGAAGTTGAATTGGGTTTCGAGTTCTGGAGCGCAAGGGAAATTCGCGCGCGTCTGCCCGACGGAGCCGTAAGCGGCAATGTGGAAGTAAGAACTCCTCATGGAACATCGCGTCCCGTTTATTTTGAAGTCACAGGCAGACCGGGAACCAAAATTTTCAAGGAAAAGCGCACCTATCTTGTCGAGTATTCCGTCGATGTCAGAGTAACAGACGCTTCAAGACCAAACGCGCTTTATTTATGGGTTCCAAGACCCATAAGCTCGCCGTCTCAGCGAAACGTGAATCTGATTTCGCGTAACACAGATCCTTTTGTAGAAAACCATCGCGGCGTATTCCTTTACAAGCTGGACAATCTTTCTTCGGGAACAAGCCAATCGATATATCACTCCTTCCATGTCGAAGTTTACGCTGTTGAATCAAATGTAAGACAGGCATCTGTTACAAGATACGAACGAAGTCAGCTTTTTACCCAATACACCCAAAGCACAGAATTGATTCCAAGCTCCAATCAGATTATCAGAACGACAGTAAACTCAATTTTGGGCAGAGAGCAAAATCCTTATGCAAGGGCAAGATTGATTTACGACTGGATTCTTTCCAACATTCAAATATCAACCGCGCTAAGCTCCAATACCGATATTACAAGAACGTTGGATTACAAACATGCGGACACATACACCGCCGCCCTGCTCTTTACGGCAATGGCGCGCGCCGCAGGCATTCCATGCATACCGGTTGCGGGCGTGCTTGTTGACAGTAACGGACAGACGATCCGCCATCATTGGGCTGAATTCTGGATAGACAATTTCGGCTGGCTCCCCGTAGATCCTTCAATGGGCAAAGGATTGCTGATTGATTCGATTCAGACGCCGTCGAATCTTTTAAACGCCCGCGATATCGCGAATTTTTATTTTGGCAGCATGGACAATCAGCGCATCGCATTTTCACGCGGCGAACCTGTGCTTTCGCAAATGGAAAATCGCGGCAGAACCGTTATACGCAAACAATCTTTTTCTCTGCAAAACATCTGGGAAGAAGCCGTAGGCGGCCTTGATTCGTATTCAAGTCTGTGGGGAGATATTGTAATTACGGGAATATACTAATTGCCGCTAATCAAGCGAGTTTCCCAAAAATTCGTTTACCCGGTCGTATAATTCTTTGCCCTCGGGGTAATTTTTGAAATAATGACCATAAGCTTCTTCACCTTCAAGATAAAGAGATTGAAAATTCGGATTGTTTATTTTATCTTTGTGGGCATAAATTGAAATCGTATCGGGCGGAATAATGTCGTCATTTTCGCACAGCACAAGCATTACAGGAATGCCCGATTTGTTTATTCCGTCTACAGCGGTAAGTTTTGCAGTTTCTCCGAACAATTGTTTTTCCAGCGCCCACAATTGCGATGAAATTACATAGAACACGCCGCCAACTTCTTCTACAAGCTGATGTTTCATAGCTTCCTGCGTACTGTTAAAACCCGCAAAACTTACAACAGCGGTAATGTTATGGTCATATTCAAGCGCTGCGCAAACGGAAAACCCGCCCCAGCTAAATCCCATTAACATGACAGGCAAATCGAGCAAATCATTAGAATTGCCTATATAGCGCAGCGCAGCGTCAAGATCAAGAATTCCCTGAGACAATCCGCGCATACTGTCTCCTTCGCTTCCGTCAACGCCTGTGCAGTTATAGGAAAAAACGCGCCATTCATTATCAATCAAAAATCTTATCATTTTATCATATTCATCGGCATAAGAATAAATCCCGGGAGATATTACAACCAAACCCTTATTATTACCTGCGCCGTAAATAAAACCTTGCAGTTTGTTATTTCCCGAATAAAAAAATATTTCTTCGCGTGGATAATTTACAACCCACGAATCAAAAGGACCTTGACCGTCGAACCTGCCAAAAACATCCGAGAATAATTCCAGTAATATGACGGTACATCCGGAACAAACCAAACATAAGAAAATTATTGCCATTCCAATTTTTTTATTTTTCATTTTTCTTCCTTATCTGTAAGCAAAACCCAGATCCAGCATTAAATTCAAACCGAAACCGTTGTGTCCGTTATAAACAAAACCGATTCCCGGCGTAAAAACAAACCCTTTTTTTGTAATCAGCTGGTACCCAATATTTGTCTTGTAAACAAAATGCAATCTTGCATCGTTTCTGCCGTCAAATAAAAAAGACAACCCTATTTTCATATCAAAAAAAAATCCGCTTTTTTCGTTACCGCCAATTCCTGTGGGAATATATTCAATACCGCTTAAAAGTGAAATTTGGGCGCAAGGCAAAATGCCCCAGCCGAAATTTATGTCAATTTCCGCAGGAATTCCAAGATTGGGCAAAACGAAGTGTGTCCATGTTATATAAAGTCCCGGAAGAGCGTTACGCAAATTAATAAAATTATCGGCGGGATTAAATCTTACAGTCCCGCTCCATGTGTCATTTTGTTCCTGCGCCATGCAAAAAAGACATGAAAAAATAAAAAATAAGGCAATTATTAAAATGCGCTTTTTTACAACAATCATGTCAATTCAAACTGCTGCAAATCGTTGTACCAAAAAAATCTTCGCCGTTTAGAATCTTTTTTAAATTGTCAAGATTTTTTCCTGCAGCGCAGATTACCTTTAAGCCGATTTTTTCCGCATGACGGCTTGCAATTGGATCAAACGGGACATTTTTTCCCGGAACCCATTCGTCGCCTACCATGGAACGAAAATCCGCCCATGTGATTTTATCTATTGGCTTTGCATTTGAATCTGTTTTTGGATCCGCCGTATATACCTTTTCTATATTTGAAAGATTGATTACTATTTCCGCGCCGAAACGTTCAGCCAATAATACTGCGTCGTAATCTGTAGAAAAACCGGGTTTCCATCCCGCTGCGACAAGAACATGTCCCGTTAACGGATCAACTTGCAACGGGTTATATACAACTTCCTGATTGCACCATTCGCTCATTACCGCTTTGACAAGCTGGGCGTTTAATCTTGTTGCCATTATGCCAATCCAATCGGCTTCCTCGTCTTTAATTTTTTCAGAGGAGATTTCCCTATACGCGTTTTGATAAAGACGGGCAGGACCGCCGCCGCCGACAACGAATATAAAACGATTATTGGTATCCTTTTCTATAAAGAATCTGACTAGATTTGTAAAATTTTTAAGGAATTCAACATCAACCCTGTCAGGCGCGACAATCGAGCCGCCCAATGAAATTACTGTTACCATAGCAATTCTCCTTATTACAGCGCAACCCCGCCAATAATTGTCAGTCTGCCGTCAGTCTGCGGCGCAATAACACCGCCGCGCGCCCTTATATACTCGGTTACAACATACGAGAGCAAAAGCGACGTGTTAAAATGGTTCGATGCGTTCAGCATTGGCACATAACCGTCTCCGCCGCCAAGAATATAATCGTTTGTACAGATACGGTATATTCTGGCAGGGTCTACAGGTTCGCCGCCTATTGTCAGGTTTCGCATAACGCCGCCGCCCTGCGTTTTGTCAAATGTTACGCGCACTTCGGCGGAGAATTGCGGAAAACCGCCTGAACCCTGCGGTATTGTCGCCATAAAATCGAAAAGCTCGATTAATTGAGCGCCGGTCATGGAGACTATATAAAGGTAGTTTTCAAAAGGCAGTATTGTTAAAATTCTTTCCTGGGTGATTTGTCCGCGCGGAAGTTCGGCGCGAATATTGCCGCCGTTTTGAAAAGCAAAATCCACCTGCTGATTGCTTACGTTTCTAAAATACCAGACATTTGCGTCTGCGATCATGTTGCCAAGAGCCGTCTCCTGATAACGCGTTAAACGGTTTCCAAAAACAAACGTGTCGGACGCTTCGCCTATTACCTCTCTTAAAGTGACTCCCGCTCTTTCGATGTACGGTCTCAACATTTCATTAATTGCAGGGTCGGGACCAATCGGCATCGGTATCCAGTCAAAATCTTCAAGCCTTCCGTTACGCACACTTATTCTTCCGTAGCCGACGTATTTTCCCATTTCATTCGCAGAAACAACCCAAGTGTCCCCCGCTCTTCTTGGAGTGTCAAAAAGTGTATGCGAATGACCGTCGACAATAATGTCTATTCCGATTCCTTCAATGGCTTTTGCAAGCTCTATTGATGTTATGTGCTCATCCGATTCTTTTACATCGCCCATGTGAGTCAACCCGATAACTATATCGACATTTTCATCGTTTCTTAAAACAGCGACAACTTCCCGCGCGGCTTCCAGTTCGTTGATAAACACAAGCGAGCTGTCGGGATTCGATACGGTGCGCGTGCGCAAAGTCGTAATCCCGAAAATACCGACTTTAATATCCCCGAATTGTTTGATAATGAATCTGTTACCGCCAAGATACGTTCCGTCACGCAGCCTTATATTGGAAGAAACAAACGGAAAGTCGGCAAGCGCGATTTGCTCGTTAAGCCTTTGCATATTTGTGTCAAATTCGTGGTTGCCGAATGTAACTGCGTCATAACCCATCATGTTATATGCGCGGATTACAGGCTCGGCATTAAACATGTTTGAAAGCGCGCCTCCTGTGTTAAAATCGCCCGCATCAACAAGAAGAACATTGGGGGTTACGGCCCTGACTGCGTTTACAAAAGCCGCAATCTCGGCTGCGCCGCCTCTGCCGTTATTTGCCAAAAGTGCGCCATGAAAATCATTAGTATGAAGCAAAATAATTTCTCCGCTTCTTCCGGCATTTGAACCTTCCCTGATCGCCGCGGCATATAAAACATTTGCCAGCAAAAAAACAACAAATAAAACAAGCGCTCTTTTTTTCATTTACTTTCCACCCCTACAACAACATTTACTTCCATCACTCTTTGCTTTATAACCTTTAATACCTTAATTGTCAAATTTTCCCATGTTAATACTTCGTGGTGTTTGGGAAGCCTTCTCAGGGTTTCCATAATCCAGTTTGCAACAGTTGTGTCGGGCGTTGATTCCGTCTGTGCCATTTCAATTTTATCCAGCATGTCGCCGAATTTTACGCTGCCAAGAACCGTAAAACTTCCGTCCATTTCGCTTTTGACAGGTTCAACAACCTCATCATGCTCGTCCCATATTTCGCCGAAAAATTCTTCGACGATATCTTCCATTGTGACAACTCCCAAAGTGCCGCCGTGTTCATCGACAATTACCGCAAGATGCGCGTGTTTTTTCTGCAATGTCCTGAAAAGTTTGGAAATCTTAATCGTCTTTGTGACAAAAACAACAGGTTTGACTATTTCGGCGGGCGTTTTCAAACCCTTCATTACTTCCAGATAAAAATCCTTTAAAAAAATCAACCCTTTTATATTATCGATGGATTCCTGAAAAACAGGAAGCCGCGAAAAACCTGTTTCCCTGAAAATGCGATCGATCTCTTCTGCGTTTGCGTCAACATTCACTGCGGCAACATCGATACGCGGAGTAAAAATACCGGAAACTTTCAAATCGTCAAATTCAATTGCCTGACGAATCATCTGTTCTTCGTGGATATTGATTACCCCTTCCTGCCTGACTTCTTCCACATAAGTAAGAAGTTCGTCTTCTGTTGTGGATCTGTCTCCTTTAACAGGAAAAATTTTCATAAGAATTTTTTTCCAGCCCGTCATTATTATATTGATGGGATAAAAAATAACGACAAAAACGTTCAAAAGTGGCGCATTTCTTGCCGCAGTCAGTTCGGGCGTTTCTTTTGCAAGCGCTTTTGGAGAAATATCGCCGACAATTAAAACAAGCAAAGTCATTATCACAGTGGCAATACTTACGCCGCTTGCGCCAAAAAGACTAATAAAAAACGCGGCGGCAAGAGCGGAAGCTGAAATATTTACAACATTGTTTCCTATTAAAACCGTCGAAAGAATTTTATCGTACGCATCAAGCATTGTCAAAACAAGACGCGCGCGTTTGCTTTTGGCTGCCATATTTTTTAATTTGATTCGGTTTGCTGCGGAAAAAGCCATCTCGCACGACGAAAAAAACGCCGAGAGAGAAAGTAAAACCAAAAGAGAAATCATTACGATAATATCATTTGGACTTAAACTATCCATATTAAAAGGCGCCGATCAGAATCGAACTGATGCATAACGGTTTTGCAGACCGCTCCCTTACCGCTTGGGTAC
>WQSP01000022.1 GCA_009787795.1 Treponema sp. | reverse complement strand
CGGGGATTCCGACAGCTTCTGAAAACGCAATCCAAATTTCCGGGACTAAAACCCCCTCAAGATCAAGACACACCATATTCATAAAGGTATAATAGCATAAGTATGAAAAAGTTAGAAGTGTCAAACCCATTTAACGCTCCTGTTTTTTATGAAGAAACCGTGTCCAGCACAATGGATATTTCAAAAAAAATGGAAAAAGAAGGCGCGGCGCACGGCACTGTGATTACAGCCGACTTTCAAGGATCAGGCAGAGGCAGGGGAAGAATGCGGACATGGGAAATGGAAAAAGGTTTGAATTTGCCTTTTACCGTTTTTCTTGGATACAGTAACATCGATGATATTCCAAAAGCTCTTACATTGCGCACGGGACTTGCTGTTTCTCTTGCAATCGAAGAAGCCATTCCTTTATTGAAAGAAAAAGTTTTTGTAAAATGGCCTAATGACATTATTATAAACGGTAAAAAAGCGGCAGGGATATTATGCGAAGCCTCAGAGGGAAACGTACATATTGGCATTGGAATCAATGTTTTACAAAAAGAATTTCCTTTGCATTTGCAAAAAAAAGCGACAAGTCTTTTATTGGAAGCGGGGGGTATTAAACCGGAAGCAGGTAATGGAGAGAAATTCAAGTATTTATTATTGGAAAAAATAATTGCGCATTTATTTAACGAACTTAAAACAGAAAATAATTGGAAAGCGCGTTTGCAAAAACGTATTTATAGAATTGGTGAACAGGTAACATTTGTTGACGGCGGCGCAGACTCCGGAAAAGAGATAAAAGGGAGACTTGACGGCATCAGCGACTCAGGCGAACTTTTAATCACACCCAATGGCTTACATACGCCTCAATCATTCATCACAGGTGAATTAAAGTTTTTATCTTAATCCGTGATAATCCGTGATAATCCGTGGACTTTCTTATCAAATTATTTCGCTATACAATTTATATGTTTTATGTTATACTGATAAAAATAACACAATGAGGTATATATGGCATCATTAACAATTCCCGGGGCGGACGGAAAAGCGCATGATTTGTTGGCGCTGGGCGCTCTGGTTACAAGGCTTGATCCGGGAATCATTCCCTTTGCAGAGGCAAACGAATACCTTTTGCATGTTTCAGGCGGTGAATATAATGTTGCCACAAACATGTCAACCTGTTTTGGCATGAGAACTGCCATCGCAAGCGCAATGGTCGATTATCCGATAGGACGGCGCATCGAATACGCTGTTCAAAAAGCGGGTGTTACTCCCTACTTTAAGCGTTTTGAACATGACGGAGTTCGCGGCCCGAACATGGCGACTGTGTGGAGTGACAGGGGGCAGGGTGTGCGCGCGCCTGTCGTTTTTTATAACCGCTCCAACGAAGCGGCGCAGCAGTTAAAACCGGGAAGTTTTGATTGGGAAGCAATTTTTCAAAAAGGCGTGCGCTGGTTTCATTCAGGCGGAATTTTCAGCGCGCTTTCTCCCACAACAAGCGAACTTGTCATCGAGGCAATGCAAGCCGCAAAAAAAGCCGGCGCTGTCGTTTCCTTCGATTTGAATTACCGCGCAAAACTTTGGGCGGTAGCCGCAGCGGAACAGGGAAAGAGCGCATCCCAGGCAAGCGAGGAAGCTGCAAAAACGTTACGCAAAATCGCAAGTTACGTTGATGTTCTTGTCGGCAACGAAGAAGATTTGCAAAAAGGATTGGGGCTTAAAGGGCAGGATGTGGAATCAAAAGGCGAGCTTGACGCGTCCGCATTCTTCGCAATGATTAACAGTGTTACAAAAGATTTTCCAAATATTAAGGCTGTCGCGACAACGTTACGCGAAGTTCATTCGACAAACCGACATTCGTGGAGCGCGGTTCTCTGGCTTGACGGAAAAACATATCAGGCGCCAACGGCACAGCTTGATGTTTACGACAGGGTGGGAGGCGGCGACGGTTTCGCATCCGGTCTTTTCTACGGACTTATGTCGGGCAAAAAACCCGAGGAAGCCCTTAACCTGGGTTGGGCTCACGGCGCGCTTGTGACAACAACTCCCGGGGACACGTCGATGTTTAACCTTGATCAGGTGGAAGCCTTCGCCAAAGGCGGCTCCGCAAGGATACAAAGATAATCCGCATTATTTAAAATAGCGAAGGGCGTTTTTAAAGGAGATGTCCTTCACTGTCTTTGAAAGTTTTTCCATATCGTTGGGATATTCGCCGTTTTCCACCCAGCCGCCGATTAAATTGCACATAATGCGGCGGAAATATTCATGGCGCGGATACGAAAGAAAACTTCGGCTGTCCGTTAACATTCCGACAAATGCTGGAAGCATTCCAAGACTTGCAAGAATGCGCATCTGTTCTTCCATGCCGTCCCTGTGATCGCAAAACCACCACGCAGAGCCGAGCTGCATTTTGCCTGTACAGCCGCCGCCCTGAAAGCCGCCCATGATTGTAGCGATTGGATAATAGTCTTTGGGATTTAACGAATATAAAATTGTTTTTGGAAGACCGCATTCTTCGCTTTCCAAATCCATCAAATCAAGCAAAGAAGAAAGATTTTCGCATAATTTTTTGTCGTTAACCGCGTCAAAGCCCGTGTTGATTCCCGTTTTGAACAAAAGCGTTGTGTTTACATTTCGGATAACGGACATATGAAGCTGCATTACGATGTCTTTTTTGGAATAAAGGTCCGCAAGAGAGACAAGCATCATTGTTTTATATGCGTCCGATTCTTCATGCGTAATTAATTTTCCGTTTAGCGCCCTTTTAAACGCTTTGTCAATTTGCTTTACAGGGATTTCAGCGTATGGAACATATTCAAGCCCGTGATCGCTGCTTCTGCATCCGTGCGAAATAAAGTAATCAAGACGTTTCTCAAGCGCGGTTAAAACATCGTCAACATTTTTTATGTTAACGCCGCTTTCTTTGGAAAGGGATTCGATGTAACCGCCAAAACCGCCTGCGGCAAGTTCAAGCGCCTTGTCGGGCCTGAAAGAAGGGATTACCCTTGTATTTATTTTTCCGATTGGGGCGCTGCCGTCTGCAATTGCGCGATGTTCGTTCAAAGAATCAATCGGGTCGTCGGTTGTGCCGACAGCATAAATATTTTGGCTTTCAAAAATTCCTTTTACGCTTAGCTTGTTCGTTTGCAAAAGATCGTTTGCCTTTTCCCAGATTAAAGGCGCGGTTTTTTCCGAAAGCGGCTCATGAATGTCAAAATAGCGCTTAAGCTCAAGATGCGTCCAGTGATATAAGGGGTTTCCGATTAAATTTTCCACAGTGCGCGCCCATGCAAGATATTTTTCGTAAGGGGGAGCGTCGCCTGTTATAAGGTTTTCGTCAATGCCCATTGCGCGCATCATCCGCCATTTGTAATGATCGCCCGAAAGCCATGCGTCCGCAAGATCGCTCATTTTTTTATTTTCCGCAATTTGGGAAGGAATCAAATGGCAATGGTAATCATAGACAGGCTCATCCTTTGCCTCTTTGTAAAGATTCCTTGCAGTTTCGCTTTCCAATAAAAAATTCTCGTCCATAAATGCCGCCGCCATGTCATCCTCCGTACTTGATATTTTATCATATTATGATTAAATTTAAATATGTCCGCTCGCGTTTCTTTTAAAAATTCGTCATTAATGCTTCTTGCAGGGCTTGTTTGCGCTGTGGGAACGGCAATTCTCATCATTTTTATGCTTTCAGGGCCAAAACTCGGGACGCACTTTGACATTCTTTCGGGCAAAAAAAATCCTGCGGTTTCAAGAGACATTTTGATTGTCAATACGGGCGAATATGTCGAAGGTTCGGATTTTTTTATCGTCCTTATGACACTGACAGAAATGAACGCTTCCAATTTGATATTGACGAGCCGCATTTCGCCTTCGTCTTCTCCCATTACCGTTACGGATGTTGAGATACGCAGGCGTTTCATCGACGAATATCAGATTGTCGGATCGAATATCAGAAATCTTTTTGAGGGCATCCGCTTGGGATCCGTTTCTCCTGTTGACGCGCCGCATTTGGTCGACCGCCTTGTAGAGCTTACGGAGCAGGGAAGGGATCGGCTAATTACAACTTTGATTGACAGGGACGAAGACATGATTCGATCCGTTTCCGTTTTTGGAAGTTTTTTGGAAAGTTACGCAAAGGTGCAGCTTGATGAAGACGGAAAATTAAGACGGGTTTCGCCTGTCGAGCATCCTGTTTATGAATATTTGAAAAACCGGTATGCGGCATCATACTTTGAATCCGTTAACGGAGAGCATTTTTTGCATTTGCGCGCGCATGACGGAAACGAAATCGATATCACTCTTGACAGGGGGTCCAATATCATTACGGTTTTTGGAAATTCAATCCGCCGTATCGACATCGAACTGTTCCGCGAATACGGCGAAAAAAACGATGCGATGCTTCTTGCCTTGATGACAGCCAACGAAGCGGGCGCTTTTTCCCAAACTGCGCCCGAAAACATTCCGCTTTTCCTTGGCGAATATTCGGCTTCATTATTGGAAGAACTTGTTAAAATGCCAAATGACGATAACAGGATTGCATGGATAGCTTCTCGCGACGAATATTTTTCCAAACTGGAATCATATTTTAAAAGCGAAGTTGATTTGAAAATGATAAACGATTATGAAGAACGAATTGCCGACACGGACCCGTCAAACGAAAGGGAACTTGTGCGTCTTGTAGGAGCAAGGGACGCAATTTCCGAAGTTTCGCTTTTAATGCGCAGGATTTACGCCGATCTTTTTATCGCTCATTTAAAATTGAAAGAAGAGCTTTCTTCTTCATTTTGCGTAATGGGATACGAAGAAAACGCAGAGTACAGCGCGCTCCTTGCCAATGCGCTCATTACAGGCTCTCATGTAAAACCTGTAAGCGCCCGATACTCGTTTTTGTTTTCGATCGCGGTTTCTTTCGTTATATTGCTGATTGTTTTCATGATGCGTCCCCTTTTAATCGTAATTTTAGGCTGCGCGTTAAGTTTTTTGTCAACAGCGGCGGCAAGCGCATTGTTTGTTTACAATTCGATATGGCTTGACCCTGTCGTAATTTTATCTTCGTCTCTTGTCGGAATATTAATCGTTTTCTTTTGCAAAAGCGCGTATTTGAATTACAGGGCGATAAATTTTCGCGCGGCTTACAAATCGGCAGTTCCAAAAAACATTTTGCAGGGATTAATAAACACCGGTCGTCCCGCGCTAAACGATGTCAATGTCGCGTATGCGTCGGTAATTGCGATAAAAGACAACAATATGTTCGGAAGGGAAGACGGCGAAAAATCAAAAGATTCGGGACGCATTAAAAGAAATTTTTATACAATGGTAAAGCGCGCGGTTTTCAGCGCGGGCGGGGTCATTGCAGGTTATGAAGGCGATATAATCCTTGCGTGTTTCGGCTCTCCTCTCGAACTGAAACCGACATTGGTAACATACAAATATACGGAAGACGGTCAGCCTGTCGGAACTTACAACCCAATAGAAAAAGCCTGCGCGCTTGTAAGCGGCTTGTTGAAAAACGAAAAAATAAATTGGCGTTTTGGAATAGACGCAGGCGAATGTTCGTTCTCATGGTCTTCGGAAGCCGGGTTTTGTGTCAGCGGACGGCCTGCAGTACGCGCAAGAATGCTAGTGTCAAAAACTGCGCGTTTAAAAGTGCGCGCGCTTATTACGAATTTAATCCGCGAAAAAATCGCGCTGGAAGAAAAAAAACTCGGCGGTTTGTACGAAGCAAACGATTGGTTCTTTGAATTCAATCAATAAAAAGGTATAATGCAAAAGTGAATATTATTTTATTGGAAGAACACGAACTTGGACGAAACCTTTCAAGACGCGATGAGCGCACGATTCATCTGTTAAAAGTGCTGCATAAAAAATGCGGCGATGAATTCGAAGCCGGCATTCTTGGTGGAATTCGCGCAACAGGAAGAATCGAAAAAATAAATCGCGACGGCTCTATTTTTATCACGATTCACGGCTCTCTGCCGCCTGTGCCTCGTCTTGGGTTAAGAATGGCGGTTTCTTTTGTGCGTCCGATTCAGCTTAAAAGGCTTTTTAGGGATCTTTCCAATATTGGGGTGTCGGCTATCGATTTAATCGGCACGGACATGGGCGAAAAAAGTTACCGTGACACAAAACTTTTATCCGACGGCGGATCCCGCAGTGCATTGATAGAAGGCGCAGTTCAGGCGCGTGATACGCAAATACCAGAACTGAATCTTTATGACAGCATAGACAACTGGCTTTCAAAATGTCCGTGGGAAAAGGAAAACGACAATAAGATATTTTCACGATCCCCTTTGCTTCTTGTAATGGACAATATAAGGGCGGAAGGATCTTTCTTTAGCCTTTCCCCGTCAAACCGCCCCGGCGTAATCGCGATAGGCCCCGAGAGAGGATGGTCGGACAGGGAAAGGGATTTGTTTGAAAAATCGGGATTTTTACGGCTCTCTATGGGAGAACGCGCCCTTCGCACGGAAACAGCTTGCGTGGCGGCAGCGGCGCTTGCAATGGAAAAAACCGAAATCAATTAGAGGTTTTAATGATCGACAAACAGGAAGTAAAACAAAAATTGTTGGCAATCGAAGATGCGCCGCTTGAATTTACGCTTGTTTTTTCCGGCAAAAAAAGCAACAAGGTAAACGGTCTTTACAAACCCGCATCAAGGGAAATAATAATTCATAACCGCAATTTTAACTCCGATGATACGGGCATGAATCTTTTGCTGTACACCGCAATACATGAATACGCTCATCACCTTCATGCATGTTCGCGCGGAGGAACCCTTTCCGCCAGGGCCCACAATACGGAATTTTGGGCGATTTTTCATGCGCTTTTGGAAAAAGCCGAAGCCAAAAAAATCTACAATGATGTTTTTTCAGTCTCGCCCGAACTGTTAAAATTAACGGAAGTTATCCGCAATCAATATCTTGCGCAAAACGGCGAACTTGTAAAGGAAATGGGCAAGCTTCTGCTAAAAGCGCATGATTTATGCACGGGGATCGGCGTTCGTTTTGAGGACTATGTTGACAGGATGCTTCGTATCCCCAGAACCGCCGCCAACATGGCAATAAAAATGTTCGAGTACGATATTGCCCCCGAAGTCGGCGCTGACAATATGCGTTTCCTTGCAGGGATTCGCGACGAAAAAAACCGAAAGACGGCAGAATCCGCTCTTATAAAAGGAAAAAGCCCAGATACGGTAAAAATTCAAGTGCGCAACAGGGAAAAAAAAGACGATGACCCCCTTTTGCTCCTGGAAAAAGAAAAACAGCGTCTTTTGCGAACAATAGAAACTCTTAACAAACGATTGGAAGAAGTCAACAAAGAATTAAAAAAAAGCAGGTAAATTAAAAATGAATAATATCCGACGTTTGATATTTTATGCCAAATTTGCTATTATAAAACAATGAGAAAAGTCTACGTCGATTACAATGCAGCGACGCCTCTGCACCCGGAAGTAAAGGCCGCAATGACAGAAGATATGGAAATCTTCGGAAATGCCTCCAGTATGCATGCCTCGGGAAGGCTTGCACGCGCAAGGGTGGAAAAGGCAAGGGAAGATGTCGGATATTTGATTAACGCCAAAGACGGCTCGATTGTTTTTACATCAGGCGGCTCGGAGGCAAATAATACGGTTTTCCAGACAATGCGCCAAATTATGGGAGCAGGGAGTAGGGAGCAAGGAGCAGTAAATAGGGACGAGATTTTGACAACAGCGATTGAGCATCCCTGCGTATTAAACTCTGCATTAAGCCAAAAAAAAGCGGGTTTAAAAGTGACGATTCTCCCTGTCGATGAATACGGCAAACTTTTAATAGAAGAGTTAAAAAAGTCATTGAGCGAAAAAACGCTTTTTGTTTCTGTGATGGCAGCTAACAATGAAATAGGCACGGTGCAGGATATAAAAGAAATAACCGCGCTTGTAAAAGAAGCCGGCGCTTTAATGCACATAGACGCAGTTCAAGCGATAGGAAAAATCCCTTTTGATGCGCATGAAATAGGCGCCGATTATATTACAATCTCCGCGCATAAAATTTACGGCCCTAAAGGAGCAGGCGCGTTGTATGTAAAAAAAGGCGCACCGCTTTTCCCGCTTGTTTTGGGCGGACATCAGGAGGACGGGTTAAGAGCCGGGACTTACAACAATTTGGGTATCCTCGGGTTTGGAAAAGCGGCCCATCTTGCCGCGGAAGAAGTCGAAAAATACGGCAAAATTATTACTCCCCTTCGCGACAAACTGCGCCGGGGAATCGAAGAAAACATCCCGCATGTAAAGATTAACGGTCACCCGAAAGACATGCTTCCCAACACACTGAATGTTTCGTTCCCGGGCGCAGAAGGGGAAGCCATTTTGCTTTCAATGGACATGAAGGGAATCGAGGCTTCCACAGGCTCTGCATGCGCGTCGGGAAGCCTTGAACCTTCCCATGTTTTAATGGCAATCGGGGTGGGACCCGAGCTTGCGCACGGTTCGATACGTTTTAGCCTGGGGTGGGGTATTACAGAAGACGACATTGATTATATAATAGAAACATTGCCGCCTGTAATTGCGCGGCTTAGGGCAATGTCAACATTGTCCGATTGTTAAATCGACGATTGTTAAATCTAAGGAGCAGGTCTTTGGACTGGTTATATTCTGATACAGTAAAAGAACATTTTTCAAATCCGCGCAATGTGCTTTTGGAAGACGAGTCAAGTTTTGCGTATGATGCAAAAGGGCAGACAGGAAACATTAAATGCGGAGATCAAATGATGATGCTCCTAAAAATAAAAGACGACGTAATTACTGACGTGCGCTGGAAAACTTACGGCTGCGCAAGCGCAATAGCCAGCACCAGTATGCTCTCTGAAACAATCAAGGGAATGAAGATAGAAGACGCGTACAAAATAAAGCCCGAGGACCTTGTTGCAAAACTGGGAGGGCTTCCCAGTTTTAAAATTCATTGTTCCGTTTTGGGCGACAAGGCTCTTCGCGCCGCGATTGACGATTATTTGAAAAAAACGGGACGCGAAGGAATCCTTGTGGAAGAATCAACCGTTATCTGTCATTGTATCGGCATTACCGACAAGGATATAGAAGCCGCTTTTCAAAACGGAGCGCGTAACTGGCAGCAGCTTCAGGAAGCGACAAAAATCGGCACAGTCTGCGGCAGTTGCAAAGAAAAGGCCGAAGAAATTCTCCACGGCCTTGATCATATTTATTCATAACAAGCAAAAGAAAAATCAATTTCTCCAATAAAAAATATCCGCCGTTTTCCGGCGGATATTTTTACGTTATCTTACTTCCGTTAAGTTCGCAGGATCGAGTGCAAGCGGCGATCCGTTTGCGCGCTGGGTAAGCAATCGTCCCTGCTGGATTGTAACGCCTGCCTGAGGATGCACCTCTACAGCGGATCTTGACTGAATGACAAGCTCGGTATTAAAGCGTCCGATATAATTTTTTCCCTCGTGGACTGTAATGGCATACAGATCGCTTCCGTTAACCCATAAAAGGCTTCCTGTTAAAATATCATCGTCACCCTGTTTTGCCATTTCAAGACCGGTCTGGTTTATTTCTACAAGACGCACAGCTCCCTGTCCTCTTGCTTCGCCTGCAATTGCGATAAGTCTTCCGCTTATGAAGGTGATGGTTCTGATGTGCGTCAAATCAAGAGGAGAGCGTCTGATTTCCGATCCGTCGGCGGGATTTATACGGACAACCCTTCCCATTGTTGTCGGGCTTGTTCTTTCGATTGTTACGCCAAACACTCCTGTCGGAGGCGTTTCCTGGGCAATGGCTGCCTGTTGATCTTGTGCAATCTGTTGTCTTTGCTCCTGAGCTTCCTGAGTTCTTTGTTCGGCATGTTCTTCAAGCCTTTGCGCTTCTTCCCTTCGTTCTGCAACGGCTTCTTCCCTTCTGTCAAGCTGTTCGTCCCTTCTTGCAAGTTCTTCCTCGCGGGCTGCAGCTTGTTCTTCGGTGATTCTGCCCGATGCGCGTTCTTCCTGAACCTGTTGTCTTTCCTGTTCGGTCTGTCTTCTTTCTTCAACTATCTGTCTTTCTTCCTGCCTTGCTTCTTGTCTTTCAACTTGAGCCTGACGCTCCGCCTGCTCCGCTTCGCGTTCTATCAAATTGACAAGCTGTTGTCTCTGCGGAACGCCTTGATCATCTTCCCTTCTCATTTCTTCGATTACTCTCGCATCGGAAATAGCCGCAGTATCAACCGCGCTCAATCCGCCGATTCCAAGAGGAATAAGAATCAATGTTCTTCCCGGCCATTCGTCATATCTGATCGAAAGACCCGCTTTGTCACTTGTCAGGTTGTTTATAACCATCGACTTGTAGCGGTTCTGAAAATAATCCCAGTTGCCCCTGTATACTGCATTGTAAATTGTAATGAATTCGGCAAGGAGAAGAGCGTCGCTTGGACTGTAATTGTACGCCGCCTGCAAATATCCCTGAATAATTACGCGAAGATTTCTTATATGATCCACCCCCGCGTCTACGCCAAGACCCAAAATGTCGGCATCAAGTTTGCTGCCGTCGGGACCGGATACGCAATGAATTACAAAATACCGGTTTGCGGCTCCTACATTATATTGATAAGAATGTGCTCTTCTTTGTTCAAGAGTCATGGCATCCATGGCGGCTGCCTGGCTTCCTTCTCTTTCATTTACCTGACGTCCAACGCTAACGCCGATCTGACGGATTGCTTCTCTTGTATCAACGCGGGCATGAGGTCCCTCGTAGTTTATAAATGTAACAGGAGGAAGGTCCTGTAATTCGTCCCTGTTAACCTGAGCAAAACCTGTGGCGGCGGTCACGATTAAAATGATAACGGCTGTTAAAATATTTTTTGACATTTTCATTTATTGGCTCCTACTGGGTTATTATAGTATATTTTTTGACAAAGAGCAATTAAGGAAACCGCTCTTTATATTACATAAAATTCATCAAAATTCTCTTGACAACTTCTCCTGTATATATTACAATTTGTAATATGACAGGATTAATGACAAACTATAAAACAGAAGAGGTTATCACTACCGCAAGGCTTCCCATGAGCACCAGAAACAAGCTGATTACGCTCTCAAAATACAAAAATAAGACCAAGTCGGAAATCATTATAGAAGCCATTGAAATGTACTTCGATAAGGAAGAAAACGAGATGGATTCCTACACTCTGGGATTGCCATATTTCGGCAAATACAATCTTGGAGAAGGCGATCTTTCCACTACCTATAAACAACGTATAAAAGAGAAGCTCCGTGCACGACAGAATTCTTATTGATACAGGGCCTCTTGTTGCCTTATTTCACACAGGGGATAACTTCCATAGAAGTATTCGTGAATTTCTTGGCAAGTATCAATACCGATTTATAAGTACTCTTGCAGTGTTTACAGAAGCCTCACATTTAATGAGTGCCAATATAAACGCGCAGCAGGATTTTTATGAGTGGTCAATTTATCACGGAGTGATTATCTGCGATATAAATCAGCACGATTTGCCGCGCATTGCGGAATTTACAAAAAAATATTCCGACCTGCCTATGGATTTTGCCGATGCCACTTTGGTGATTGCCGCGGAAAAAACAGGCATCAGGGAAATTATCAGTTTGGATAGGGATTTTGACATTTACCGTCTTCCCGGCAGGGAACATATTCATAATGTGTTTCAATAATCATCTTAACGAAGCTAGTTCCCTGTTTGCCTGTCTTCTTGTTGCCGCAGGCTGATTCGATGCCGATAAAAGATTCAATATTCTGACTCCTGTTTCGCTTAAAGGAGGGCCTGAAAACCTGCACAGTGCGCCTGTAGCAGACGCGATTGCTGTCAAAATGTGTTCATCTCTGATTGAATTTTGAACAACAGAAAATAAAAATGTTTGAATTGCCAACCCTTGAGGATCTACTCCTATCTCGCCGATTGCGTTTATCGCGGCTCCCCTGATCAAAGGTTCCGTGTCTCTTCTGAAAATATTTATAAGCCACGGAATTGTTTCCTGAGATCCGATTTTTCCAAGAAGGTTTAATGCACCGATTCTTGATTGCAGCGGCTCTTGTCCTGCCGCGATTTCAAGCAGAAAAGACGTCCATGCAATTTCATTTGCTCCGAACGTGCCTGCGCTTGCAGCCGCGGTTATTTCTTCAAGCTTTGCCCTTTTTTCGCTTTCGTTTAACGGAATTTCAAGCGTGTCGAGATGACGCGGGCGTCCCATTCCGTAAGTACCGTCGGGGACAGGGCCGTATAACGCGTTTCTTTCCGGTAACACGCGATCTTCGATTCTGTAAGCGTAAAGTATCCAGTCTCTTGTTCCAGAATACAACACGCCGTCATTTCCGAACGCAGGCACAGAAGCCGCGTTGTTTAAATATGTAAACCAGTGCCTTGTTCCGTTATGTGCAAAACCTGTGGCTCCGTTTCGGCTTAAAACATAAATTCCCCTTTCGTCGCAGATCATTTCCACTTCGGTATTGTCGGGTCTTCCTCCGGAATTCGACAATTCCCTTATATGACTGTTTGCAGTCCAGAGAATTCTTCTTTCGTTTACGGATAACAAAACAACCCTTCCGTCATTTACTGTAGCCGCGATATTGTTCCCCATGCTGACAGCCGCAAGAGGTCCTGAAGGCAGCCAGGGCATTACGGCGGAATGCTCGCCGCTTTGCGCCGAAATAAACCAGTCTTCCGATGCGCCAAGTTCCTGAACAGCTCCGTTAACATATAAAATTATAATTCGATTCCGATCTAGCGATATCAAAAATCCCGGTCTTTCTGCAAGCGGCCATGTCTGCGTATTTCCGAAAGGATCCATCCTGTAAATTGCGTTATTGTTAAGCGCAAACAGTATTCCGCCCATTTTGTCCAGTTTGGGCGCGACCAATATCGGCGCTTCAAGAATTTTTGTCCACAATAAAGTCCCGGAGGCAGTGTAACAATATATTTTTTCGCTTGTCGGCGCAAACAGTCTTCCGTCCCAGCCGACAATAACTTTTGCACAAAGAGGCGCGTCCATCGATCTTCGCCACAGTTCTCTTCCTGCGCGGTTAACCGCAATTAATGTTCCGTTCGTCCTTGATAAATACGATGTCCCTTCCCTTGATCTTGAAACAAAGGGACTGATTCTTCCCCTTGCGGAATAATTCCACATGTGGTTTCCGGAAGTGGAGTACGCCCTGATATTTCCGCCGTCAAGCGCGACAACCGCAGACTGCACCTGAACGGAAGGAAGCGATATGACAGCACCTCCAAGCGCCTGCCTCCAATACGGATCGCTTGTGACAAGCGCCTGCTCGCGCTCGCTGCTTTGCGAATAAAGAGGCAAAGATATAATGAGCATAAAAACGATTTTGCCGAATAAACAACGCATTAATTTAATTATAACACATTTTTATGATAGAATGACTGTATGGCACTTGGCGATATAATTAAAATAAAATTCGAAAGCATTGCATCGGGCGGCGACGCTTTGGGCAGGCTTGACGGGAAAACGGTCTTTGCCGCAGGCGGCGCTCCTTTTGATCTTGCCCTTTGCCGCATTACAGAGGAACGCAATACATGGTCAAAAGCCGAAATATTGGAAATACAGGAACCCTCGCCTTTTCGCGTAAACGCCGATTGCGGCTATTATGCCCGGTGCGGCGGCTGCAATCTTATGCATATCGATTATGACGCGCAGCTTGAAATAAAAACTTCCATTTTAAAAGAGCAAATGTCAAGAAGCGCAGGAACAAAGCCGCCCGATATCGAAGTTTTTCCTTCGCCGCCGTACGAATACCGCAACAGAATGCAGTTTCATTGTTTAAGGCAGGCGGCGGAAGGGGAAAATTTCAAATTCGGATTAAAAGGAAAAGGCACAAATGAAATTATCGCCATTTCCGATTGCCATATTGCAAATCCTGGAATAAGAAAAATTTTAAAGGATACGGCTTCATTTTCAAAACCGATAGAAAAGGATCGGTTTTCCGTTTTTGCCCATAACGGTGTTTTTTTAAGCGAAGGAGGGCAGGGAAGGGGAAAAATCGTGCTTTTGGACAAGGAAATAACTCTTGATGCGGGCATGTTTTTTCAGAGCAATTGTTTTATGCTGGAAAAATTGATTGCAGAGCTTGGTAAAATTGCACAAACTGCGGATACAAATCTGCCTATGGCCGATTTTTACTGCGGTGTAGGAACATTTGCCCGTTTTTTGGGAGATGTTTTTCCAAAAGCAATCCTTGCGGAAGAAAATAAAAGCGCAATTGCGCTTGCCCGCGAAAACCTGAGAGGCATAAACGCCGAATTTTTTGCGTTACGCGACACTGAATGGTATAAGGAAGGGAACAGGGGTCGCGGTTCGGGAGACAAAAAAAAGGGTGCATTTGCAAGCGGAGAAACTTTCGGCTTTGCCGTGCTGGATCCTCCGCGCGCGGGACTCAATCCAAAGTTTGCAAAGGCGCTCTCGGAAAATGGCCCCGGGATTATTGCCTATGTCAGCTGTGACGCATCTTCCCTTGCCCGCGATTCAAAGATATTGCAGGAAGGCGGTTATATTCTAAAAGAACTCAAACTTTTCGATTTTTATCCTCATACTGCGCATATCGAAAGCCTTGCTGTTTTCGGGAAATCGTAACAGACGATCCTGTCACTTGAGACTTGACCGCGAATCCTATATAATACCCTATGGTTCAAGGCGAATCCCTTTTTGAAAGCCATGACGGCGCGAAGCTCTACATATACAAGTGGTCTCCCGAAAAAAGAGTTAAAGCCGTCATGCATATCATTCACGGCATGACAGAACACGCCGCGCGTTACCGCCGCCTTGCAGAAAAACTTACCGAAGCGGGAATTGAAGTATGGGCGGCAGATCAAAGGGGGCACGGAAAAACCGCAAACCCGGATGTAAACGGGGAAGACAAGGGCGGGCTTTTGGGTCATTGCGGCGACAATAACGGCATTACGCGCGTCACCGCCGACATTCACAATATAAACGTGGAGATTCGCAGGGAAAGACCCGACACCCCCATTTTTCTTTTTGGACATTCGTGGGGTTCTTTTATCGTGCAGAATTACATGACCTATACCGACGATCTGAAAATAAACGGCTGCATCCTTTGCGGAACCAAGGGCCCGGGCGATTTTATGGTGATTGCGGGGCTTCCTTTAATGATCATGCTTTCTGCGCTAAAAGGTCAGCGCAAGGGTTCGCGTTTTGCAAGATCGCTTGCAGACGGCGCATACAATAAACCGTTCAAACCCAATCGCACGTCTTTTGACTGGCTTAGCAGGGACGATGAAGAAGTTGACAAATATGTAAACGATCCGCTTTGCGGTTTTTTGTGCTCTACCGGTTTTTACCGCGACTTGGCAAAGGCGCTTTACAATATTCACAGGCACGATGTGATGGCAAGGATAAATCGATCGCTGCCTGTGTATGTGTTAAGCGGAAGCGCAGATCCCGTTGGCGACATGGGGAAAAGTCCGACCGCTCTTGTAAACAAGTACAGGGACATCGGGGTAAAAGATTGCGAATTTGTGCTTTATCCCGGCGCCAGGCATGAATTATTAAACGAGACAAACCGTGAAGAAGTGATGGACAATCTTCTTTCATGGATTAACAAGCATTGCCTTAATGAGATATAGATATAAAACCGGCGCAAACGGAAAGCCGGAAAAAAAAGCCGTAATTTACACATGCGATGAACATGGCATAAATTTCGCCAATGTTGACGGCGAGGCTGTAAGCATAATAAGAAAATTAAAAAGCGCCGGTTTCGATTCCTACATTGTAGGCGGAGCGGTGCGCGATTTGATTCTCGGAAAAAAGCCGAAAGATTTTGACATCGTAAGCGCCGCAAGCCCCGGGCGAATCAAAAAATTGTTCCGCAATTCAAGAATTATAGGAAGGCGTTTTCGCCTGGTTCATGTTTATTCCGGCGAAAGGATTTTTGAAGTTTCAACTTTCCGTTCCTTAAAAGACGGGCACACAAGCAACACATTCGGCACAATAGAAGAAGACGTACAGCGCAGGGATTTTACGTTAAACGCCCTTTTTTACGATCCGCAGCAGCAAATTGTCGTAGACTATGTGGGCGGCATGGACGACATAAAGAAAAAACAGATAAAACCCATTATCAACCTGAATGACATTTTTACGGACGATCCTGTAAGAATGATTCGCGCCTGCAAGTATTCTGCGATCTCCGGGTTTTCGATGCCTGTCAATCTAAAAAAGAAAATAACCGCCCAATCCAATTTGCTTTTGAATATTTCCCCTTCCCGTTTAACGGAAGAAATGTTTAAAATCATTAATTCCGACAAGGCTGCGGTTATCGTGGAATCGCTCGAAAAATCGGGGCTTTACAATTATTTGCAACCCGGGGCCTGCGCCCTTATGAAAAAGAGCGCCGATTTCAGGAAAAAATATTACGAGAGCCTTTCCAAACTTAAAGGAGCCGAGAACAAACGCGGAGAAGCCTTGGGCGCTCTTTTTAAGGATTATCTTGATACAACCTGCGAATGGAAACCAGGGTCTACGGAAAATTTCAAGGAGATTTGCAAAGACGCGCGTTATTTCATAATGCCCATCAATCCGCCGCGTTTTGATTTTCATTATTCCGTAAAAAAATTCTTAAGTTCCAAAGGCATTACGATAAAGCGCGTCCTTTTAAAACCTGCGGCAGAGGAAGCGCCAACAGCAGTTAAAAGAAAAAGACGGCGCAGAAAAAAGAATAAAAACATTACCCAATAACGCCATTGCTATTCGATGATTTTATCGATAATTATATTCACTTCTTCGATCAATATTCCCAAATAGCGTTCGATGTCGTCTATTAGATACTGCTGCAGTTCCAAAACGTTTCCGCTAAGCTCTTCGCCGTAAGGCACGTCGATAGTTATTACAAGGCGGTATCCCATTTCGGCGTCTTTGACAAGGATTTTTTTAATTTTGATATTTTGATTGTATTCGTATGTGCAATGCGTTACATATTCAGATAACGCTCTTTCCGATATAATGACTCTTCCGTGTTTTGAATATTCGGGTCTTACAAGGGATTTTTCAAGCAGGGTGGGGACAGGACCAATGACAGAAGCAACGCCCGAGATTTCTTCGGAACGCAAACTTTCGTTGTGTGTTTTGCTCGGAACAAGACGCTTTTTGAAAATTCTGATTGCGTCGTAAAAAATATTCGGATAGTTTCGCTTTATCTCGATTGAAGGAACGGGGATGACATGCTTGCCTTCTATGCGTCTTGTTCTAATCGCCTTGTCGATTTCTTCCTGTGACGCAATGTCTTCTATTCTGATAATTTTGGTAGGCGGCGGAAGTTGAAGCCTTGCCGCAATTTTATTCACCATTTTGTCGGAAGTGCCCAAAAGCAAAATCCGCTTGAATTTTTCGCTTTGAAGGCGGCGCGCAACTTCGTCCCTGTGAGATTTGTCGTCAAAAAGAGCGGCCTTGACGGCAGCCATGAAAGAATTTTCCGTTTTGGCGGAATGTCCCGCAATGATACGATTGTCTTTTATCAAAAGACCGTCGTCAATCAGAAAATCGACCCTGTAACGCTGAGCGACTATTTTGGCATGGAAACTTTTGCCTGTACCGCTTTCTCCGACAAGAGCGAAAACCTTTTTCCG
>WQSP01000021.1 GCA_009787795.1 Treponema sp. | reverse complement strand
ATGCAGGTTAAAAGCAAAGCCGAAGAAATTTTAACATACAGCCGCACCTTTCCTCTCTTTGTTTTTTTTAACGCCGATGAAGCATTGGCTTTTTACAACACGGTAAGAAAAACAAAAGATGAGGAACCCGTTTTGACGGATAAGGAAAAAGAGACGATTATTCTTCGCGATGTTTGTCCGATGATGAAATTCATAACAGACGGCGAAATTTATCCGATTATAATAATCAAGCTCGGCGGCAGGGGTGCAATAGTCGTGGCAGGCGGAAACATTTACCGCGAAGAAACATTTACAATCGTGCCGCGCAACACGGTGGGAGCCGGGGACGCATTCTGCGCCGCGTTTCTTTCCGCATGGATACGCAATAAATCGATTTCAGAATGCGCCGCCCTTGGAAACAAAGTCGCAAGAGAAATTCTTGAAGTGCCCGGAACTCATATAAAAAGCGGAAAATTAAAGGCGTTCGCCAAAATGCTTAGGTAACAGTTGCATTTGCAGCTGCCCGGTTTAAGGAGTATATATGAAAAAAGCAATTGTTTTGCTTGCGGACGGATTCGAAGAAGTGGAAGCGGTTACGCCGATTGATTATTTGCGGCGCGCAGGCGTGGAAGTGGCAACTGTGTCTGTCTCTGGAAACATGACAATTACGGGAAGATGGACGGGCATTAAAATGATTGCGGACACTTCGCTCCTTGAAATTGTAAAACAAAATGCAATGTTTGATGCCGTAGTTATTCCAGGCGGTCTTTCCGGCGCAGAAAATATTGCCGCTTCCAAAGAGGCAGGCGAATTTATAAAATTAATGGCTGATGCCGGAAAAGTAATCGCCGCAATTTGCGCCTCTCCTGCAATTGTTCTGGCTCCGCTTGGAATTATTTCCGGCAAAAAATTTACCTGCTACCCCGGAATGGAAGAAAAAACGGACGAAGGCACATGGAAGAGCGATCGCGTGGTTATTGACGGCAACTTGATTACAAGCAGGGGCGCGGGAACCGCAGGCGAATGGTCAATTGCAATTATAAAGGAATTGCTCGATGAAGCCGCCGGAAATAAAATCGCCGAAACTGTGTTGCTTTAGGGCGAATTAAAGCCCATCTTTACGATTTGTTTATATTTTTCTTAAGCAGCGATTTTATTTCCATCAGCAGCAATATGGGACCAAAGAACAGTACGTCAATTAAAAGCCCTCCAATGATGCCAATTAATATCCAAAGTACGGTTTGTCCGCTGTATATTGAATTCGAAATAAAATATCCTGTTACAGCTCCTATTATCGGGATGATCCATAACAGAATTTCTACTAAAAGCGAATATGATTTTCCTACAAATTTTTGCATTAGCATATCTTCCTCCTTGAAATGTAAAAAGATTAATATGTGTTGTATTATCTTAACGGTTTCGCCGTTCTTCTTCGGACTTGCATTCTATGCACATAAGGGCATAAGGAATTGCCATTAGCCGATCCTGCGGAATTCTTTTGCCGCATTTAATGCAGTGACCGTATTTTCCCTGTTTAATGCGAGTAAGCGCCGACTCGATCGATTTTAGGCGTTTCAGTTCCTGAGTTCCGATAGCCTCAAGCATTTTTCGATCGATATCGTCCGAAGCGCTGTCGGCAAGGTCTTTAGGTTCTTCGCCTTCCATGATCTCCTTAAAGTCCTCGTTACTGGCGATTAAATTGGCGACAATTTCTGTTTTTAATGCCGACAGGGCTGTTTCCATTTTATCAAGGAAATCCTGATCTATCGGCGGGTTCTTTTTTTTCTTTTTGTTGACTGCTGCCATATTGTCCCCCCAAAAATATACAATGGATAGCTAAACGAGATTAACATATTATCATCTATTTTTCCATTTTGTCAATAGAAAATATTATTCCTTCTTTAGCAAAGGAATGACAGGCGCGGTAAGTTCCATTTTTGCAGGAAAATCACCGGGTTGTAAAAGTATTGTTTCTCCGTCCATTTGGGCAAGGATTGGATGATTGTAAAAAAATTCCAAACTGTGCGCATTAAAAAGAATTACCTCAGGGTTCTTTGCATGTTTGCCTTTGGCAACTTGTCCTTTAATTGCCAATTTTTTTCGAATGGGCATCTGTTTCATGCAGCAGACATTGCGTTCATCGGGGAGAATCAATTGCTGGGAGCCGTACGATCTTTTCCCCGATGCGCCCATCGCTATTAAAAGCAATTTTTCCCTGAACGTTATAATTTCCGCTTTTTTTTCGTCAAATGCTTTTACATCGAAAAAATCAACTTTGTACTTTTTATCGTAAAATAACGCCGCTATGTCCAGCCATAATTTATACGAATTGCCCGGCTTGTTTCTTTTCATTGTATTGGTTTGATGGGTAACAAACGCGTCAAGTCCCACAGAAAGAATGTTAAAAGCCATAAAGGGACCTTTCCACACTGATGGACCTTCTTTGTTTGGAATCAAGCTGACAGCCGGAGCAAATTCGACACGGGCGGGCATCAACAGAAGATTCAAAGCGTCGGAAAGATTTACGCTGTCCGCGCCGTCGTTGCCGGTACCCATGGGGAGCCGAAGCACTGCCATGTTTGCGCGAACTTCGGCGGATGCGTTATATACAGCCGCCATGACCTCGCCGTGGGTTCCGTCTCCGCCCGCGCTGATTATCAAATAGAAAGGAACAAGGTCTTTTTCGATTCTGCCGATGAACATTTTGGTGATTTCGGTTGCTGAGCCTTTACCCTCGGTTATATTGACTATCGTGTTTTTATGCAGTTGCCTGCGCAGATTTGCCTCGGCTTTTTCGCGGCATTTTGTCAGCGTTCGCATGTGGGCTTCCCACTTTGAAGGAATGGAAAACCCGCCCGCAACCGGGTTTACGACAACCATACACCTAAGCGGACGATCTTTGGCAACGACAGAACGTTCGCAGATTTCGTTAATCACTTGAACAAAAAAGAAATTCATACCTGATTATAGCATATCTTGCGCAAAAGATGACAGACAGACACAATGGCTGCCGCCGTAGCCGCTACCGTGACAGCCGCCCAAAATTTCTTTATACTCTCCTTATTATGGCTAAATATCCTTTTGAGACAATCGAGCCCAAATGGCAAAAATACTGGGCGGACAATAAAACTTTCAGGGTGGTTGAAGACCCTGCTTTCCCGAAGGACAAGCGCTGCTACACGCTTGATATGTTCCCGTACCCGTCTTCGCAGGGGATCCACCTTGGTCACCCGGAAGGCTATACGGCTACCGACATTTACTGCCGCTTCAAACGCATGAACGGCTTTAACGTGCTTCATCCCATGGGCTTTGATGCCTTTGGTCTTCCCGCCGAAAATTATGCCATCAAGACAGGTACGCATCCTGCAGTGACAACTGCGTCCAATATAGAAAGATTTCGATTACAGCTAAAAGCGCTTGGCTTTTCCTACGACTGGGATCGCGAAGTTGACACATCGGCTGTTGATTACTACCGCTGGACACAGTGGATTTTCCTGAAACTTTACGAGAAGGGTTTGGCTTACGAAGCGGAAAGCCCGATCAACTGGTGTCCGTCGTGCAAGACAGGTCTTGCCAATGAAGAAGTAAAAGACGGTCTTTGCGAACGCTGCGGCGAAAAGGTTACCCGCAAAAGAATCCGCCAGTGGATTTTAAAAATTACCGCTTATGCCGAACACCTGCTTGCAGACCTCGATTTGCTCGACTGGCCCGAACCTGTAAAACTCATGCAGCGCAACTGGATCGGCAAGAGCGAAGGCGCAAACGTCACCTTTAAAATTGACGGTCACGGTGAAACGTTGGAAATTTACACAACACGCCCGGATACGCTTTTTGGCGCGACCTATATGGTACTGTCGCCCGAACATCCTCTTGTACAAAAATTAACAACACAGGAACAAAAGCAGGCGGTCACTGCCTACATCGAAGCGGCAGGACGAAAGAGCGATCTTGAACGTACAGACCTTGCCAAAGACAAGACGGGCGTTTTCTGCGGAGCTTATGCAATCAACCCTGTTAACGATCAAAAAATCCCGATATGGATCGCCGACTATGTTTTGATTTCTTACGGCACGGGCGCAATCATGGCAGTCCCCGCTCATGACGAGAGGGACTGGGATTTTGCAAAAGCGTTTAATCTGCCGATTATTCAAGTCGTTGCAAGCGAGAAAGAATTTAAAGCAGGCGCTGAATTTAAAAACGAGCCTGCAGAATGTACTGCCGCAGATGGTTATTCCGTTAACTCGGGAATGATTACCGGGTTGTCAACTGCCGAGGCCAAGGCTAAGATCACATCATGGTTAGAGGAAAAGGGCTTAGGTAAAAAAGCTGTCAATTATAAACTGCGCGATTGGATTTTTTCGCGTCAGCGTTACTGGGGCGAACCAATCCCTGTTGTGCATTGCGATGTGTGCGGAATCATACCGTTAACCGAAAACGATTTGCCTCTCAAATTGCCGGAAGTGGAATCCTATGCGCCGACAGGTACGGGAGAATCGCCGCTTGCCGGAATAGACGCGTGGGTCAATACGACTTGTCCCAAGTGCGGGGGCAAGGCAAAAAGGGAAACAAACACCATGCCGCAATGGGCCGGTTCATGCTGGTATTATATCCGCTACTTGGACCCCAAAAACGAAAAGGCGTTTGCCGCAAAAGAAAAAATCGATTACTGGCTGCCTGTCGATCTTTATGTCGGCGGCGCGGAACACGCCGTTTTGCATCTGTTGTACAGCCGATTCTGGCACAAGGTTTTATACGATTGCGGCCTTGTAAATACCGTTGAACCGTTTCAACGGCTGATTAACCAGGGGATGATTCTTGGCGAAGACAATCAAAAAATGAGCAAAAGCCGCGGAAACGTTATCAATCCCGACGACATAATCAAGGAGTACGGGGCTGATACTTTGCGTCTTTACGAAATGTTCCTTGGCCCGCTCGAGGTAAGCAAGCCCTGGATTGTTGCAGGCATCATTGGCGTGTCACGGTTTTTGGAACGGTTATACGCAATCGGCGAAAAGCCTCTTTGCGAGGCAGCAGCCGGTTCTCAAGCTGCAGGCGGCGCAGACTTGCAAAAACTCTTGCATCGCACAATCAAAAAAGTGACAGATGACACTTCAAACCTCAATTTTAATACGGCAATCAGCACCATGATGATCTATTCAAACGAACTTGCAAAACTGGGCGAGATTCCCCGCGCTTTATGGGAGCCGCTCGTTATTATGGCAAGCGCTTATGCTCCGCATCTTGGCGAAGAACTTTGGGAAAAACTGGGTAAAAAAGGCTCGGTTTCGGCATGTTCGTGGCCCGTTTTCGACGAAGCCTTGACTCATTTTGACGAGGTTACTGTCGTGGTGCAGGTATCAGGCAAAGTCCGCGAAAAATTTACCGTGGCAGCCGGGACAGGCAAGGAAGACCTTGAAAAAACCGCATTTGCGCTGCCCGGTCTTCAAAAGTGGCTTGAGGGGCAGACAGTAAAAAAAGTAATAATTGTACCTGACAAACTTGTAAATATTGTGGTATAATAATTGCGGTAAACAAAGTGTCAAAGAACGTTGGCGGCAACGATCCATATTTTCGCGAAGACCCGGGAGCAGGTGTCCAACGGCTGCCTGTTTATGATTTCGATTTGGACGGCAATTTTTCCGTTTGGAAATCCTGGCGCACAAATGACGGACGCATCCTTCCCAATGTCAACAGCGGTTTTGAGCAGGTAAACGATCCGTTCGAAACCGGCAGTCTTATCAAACTTACTTCATATTTTGATCCTTCAATTGCGGGAAAGGCTTTCGGCGGTTTTGGAATGCGAGCTCCCATAAAACCCGCTTTGACAATGTGCAATCAGACTTTCGTAGAGTTCGATCTCTATTACCCGAAAAGCGCAATCGGCAAATATATGCGATTCGAAATCTGGTCAACATCCTCGGGCGGCGAAGGGTTTCAGGGTGAAGCAGGTTATCCCGGAAACAACAGAACCCAGATTTACATTAGAACATCGGATATAGAAAGCCTTAGCCAGATCAAGCCGGAATGGCTTGGCTTTTACAACGGCGAAACATGGTATAAAAAGGCAATTTGCGCCGTTACCCCGGTATCATCGGGAACATGGGATTTCCTCAATATCGACCTGCATACGGAAACAGGCACCAAACTTGAAGGCGATCAGCTTTTAATCGGGAATGTCAGAATTACCAAAGGCGATGAAAACGACACGCCGATACCCGATGTTGTAAATGAAAAGTCATTCAAGGAAGTTGAACCTTTAAGAAACAAGTACAATTGTGAAGCCGGCTTTTTCCCTGTCGGCACTGTAGAAAGAAGCAAGTTCGATCCGGAATCGATAATGGCTTATCATTACGAGCTTTATGTTGACGAAAACAGGCTAAAACCGGAAGCGCATGTTAGACCGCCAAAATGGCTTAGGGAAGAATTCCCAAAGTTCCATTTTAAATTTGACGGCGAAGACGGCGCCGAATGGAAATTGCCCGATGACGATTTTTTGCGTTTGAGAGACGCAGGCAAATATAAATTGCATGGACACTGTCTTGCATGGATTAATCAATCTCCTCCATGGATGAGGCAAGTGCTTCCGGAAAACATTACTTCCATGCAGTGGAACCCCAACGGCTTGTACTTTACCGGAGGCACAAATGCAATCGGTCCTTACGTCAAGGTAAAAAAGGATACGGCAAGAAGACTTTATTTTGATCATATTCTCTACGAAATGCGGCACTATATGAGCACCAACGAGCGGTACGGTTCCAGTAAAGAACGCGGCATAATTCCTTTTCATTCCTTTGATGTCGTAAATGTCGAAATTCATGAAAGCAGACACAGCACCATTTCCAGGGATCATCCCAATGAATGGAAGACCGCATTAAGGCATGTTTCATGGCTCATGGCAATGACCGATGACGACTTTGACGATATAAAGCAAAACTACATGTATCTTGTTTACAAGTATGCTCATATTGCCGTGCCGAATGCGCAGATGGCGGAAAAATACAAAGCGGGATACAACAACCCGGAAGTTGTCCCCGAATACATGAAACTCGATAACCACGATTCAGACGGCAGCATTGACGAATATGTCTGCGAAAAACCTCCTGTTCTTATTTATAACGATTACGAGATCAATGTGCGATCAAAAATGAATGTTGCGTTCAATATGATTAGCGAGCTGAACGCAGCTTGGAAAAACGATCCGTTATACGATGGAAGAAACCTAATCGAGTGCCTTGGCATACAGGGACACAGCGTTGTCAATCCGACAATCAACAGTCAGAACCAGCGCTCGGTAGAGGCGTTTGTCAGACTAATCGACGACGGTTTGCTGGATTCAATTTGCTATTCGGAAGTTGACATAAGGCAGCCTGACGGAGCTCCGGGCGGCGAAGCGCTTGCTCCCGCAGTTTTAAATCAAAAGCAGGCTGACGCCATCGGCTATCAATACGGTTTGCTTTTCAAGATGTTCGAAAAATATAAAAAATATGTTGACCATGTAATTATTTGGAGTCCGAGCCGCTCCGGATGGACAAACAGCTATGTTCTTTTCGATCACGAAAAAATGGCAAGCCAGGCTTATTATGCTGCAATGGATCCCGACAGATTTATTCAAGGTCATTCGTACCTTGACGAATATTTTGACGGAGAGTACAGCAAGTTAAAGGATGACTATAAACCTGAATAAAAAACGAATCAATACGACATGCTTGATTGAATGTTTTTTTGGCAGTTATATAGTACAGCTCGTTGAGCTGTACAGCTCTTGGAGCTGTGAGGAAAAAGTGGAAGAGAATAGAGGAGTTCATTATGGGTATTGGACAATTAATTTGGAAGATTTCTGTTGCATTGTATCTTATCGTAAATGGAATTATGGGAATTAAGGATGGAGGTGATTTTAAGACTATTTTTAACGTAATCTTTGGCGGAAACCAGTCAACTCTTGCTTTGATTTGCGGAATTATCGCGCTTATTGCCGGTATCTGTATTGTTTTGAATATGTTAAGGATAGAAGTTTCTTTCCTGCCTACCTTGGTTCTGGTTGTTGCAATCGTTTGGGTGGTTTACATCGTGATCGAAATACTCGCTTTCGTTAAGGGAGGTTTCTCATTGGGCGAATTGCAAACACTTGCAGTTCATTTGATGGTTCTGGGTTCCTTGATTATTGCTACAGGCAGATTCGGGGACAATTAAGTTTCAAGAAACTTGGTAATTTAATGAAAAGCCGTCCGGTTGGACGGCTTTTTTTTGGTATTTCTGTAATCCAAAGCTACTTACAATAAATAATTAATACTGTATAATGTTCCTCATGAGCAAGGAAATGACAACGGCAGAGTTGGACTCGTTTTTCAGGGGTTTTCTTGATATTCAGGGCTTCTCGGGCGATGTCGCTATGAACGGAATCCAGGTTGATAATGACGGCAGCCCTGTTCGCAAGATCGCTTTTGCCGTGGATGCCGCCATGGAAACTTTTAAGCAGGCTGCGGTTGTCGGCGTAAACATGCTCTTTGTTCATCACGGGCTTTTTTGGGGAACGCCTGCGCGGGTGGCGGGAAATTTAAGGCAGAGAATAAAATTTTTGCTGGATAACAATATCTGCCTGTACGCAGTGCATCTGCCATTGGATCAGCATCCCGAGTTTGGGAATAATGCGGTTCTTGCAAATCTTTTAGGGCTTCAAAATATTGAACCGTTTGGCGTGTATCATGGACGAAAAATCGGCTATAAGGGCACTTTTCCCAAACCGATTACAGTTGGCGAAGCGGTAAATAAAATCAGTTTCGAAGGAAGACCGCCTGCGGGTGTTTTCTCCTTTGGAAAAGACGAGTGTCTGAACGCCGCAGTTGTATCCGGCGGCTCGTCGGCAAACGCAAGGGACGCAATAGAAGAGGGTATCGACTTGTTCATTACAGGCGAAAGTTTTCACGGCGTTTATCATGACTGCCTGGAAGCAAAGCTTAACATGATCGCAGGCGGTCACTACAGCACAGAAGTCTGGGGCGTGCAGGCTGTTATGCGTCATTGTGCCTCGGAGCTTGGCATGGAAACGGAATTCTTGGACAACCCTACCGGATTATGACAAAATGCATATAATGGAGTAATATGATGAAATATTTAACAAAAAATAAGATTCTGCCTTTGTCGCTGACTGCTGGCATTCTTTTGCTTGATCAGATAACCAAATCGATTATTGCAAATAATTGGCCAATTGAACCCGGCAATTCGTATTATTATTTTTTTGATGAAAAGATAAGTCAGCTTAGCATGGTGATTGCCGATGTTTTTGGCAACGGGTTTTTGCAGATCATCCATGTGCGGAACAAGGCAATCGCATTTAGCATCGGGGAAGATTTGCCCGAAGTTCTAAAACCTGTCATTTTTATTGTTGTTCCGCTTCTGGTTCTTGGTTTTATTGTGTGGTACTTCCTAAGAACCGATGAGTTTTCCGGCATGCAGCGCTGGGCTGCGGCAGGCATCATAGGCGGCGGTCTTGGCAACATCTCGGACAGGATATTCCGCCCGGACGGAGTTGTCGATTTTATAAGCGTAAAATTTTACGGTCTTTTTGGCTTTGATCGCTGGCCCACTTTTAATGTTGCGGATTCATCCGTAGTGGTTTGCTGTATTCTTTTGATTGTCACAATGTTAATTCCTGTAAAGAAACCGATAACTTCCGAAGTATCGCAAATTCCGGAAACAAAGGAAAAATCCGATGAATAAAAAACTGAACACAGTGCTGTTTGTTCTTGGAGCAACGCTGTTTAATGTCATTGTTACCATAGTAAGTTTTATAATCATGCTTATTATTATTGGCAGATTTTTGTCGGCTTTTTTGTCCGAATCGGCCTTATCATGGGCTTTTTCCCTGCTTATTTTGGCGGCAATTGCAATATCGATTTTTGTTTACCGCTATGTGCTAAAAAAGCTCCTTAACAAAGTGGATGTGGAAAAATATTTTGATCCGCTCTTTGTTAAAAAACCCAAATAGTGTCAGTCCGCAAAGCGGGTTACTTTTAATCATTAACCCCTAAAAAGCCTGACAAACTCGTGCGGGGTTATTTCTTCGGCTCCCAGGCTGTTTTTGTAATCCAGCGGCATGCCGAAATCAAAAAACGAAAACCCTTTTTCCTTTAGGTATCGCGTTAAAAGTATAATCTGCACCGTTCCCGCATTGGCTTCTTCGTAAAACCCCGAATAACTTGTGTAGACCTTTCCGCAGATTACGCCGAACTCTCCTGCGACAAAATTGCCGTCGCGATAAAGCGCAAAAGATGTGGGATAGGCGCAGTAATTTTTGTCGTTGCGGATTTTTTTAATGGCTTCAACCAGAGGAGGGGTGAGCCAGTCTGCGCCGTGTTTTTCCACGCATCCGTCGATTATCAGGTCAAAGTCGCTGTCCGCTTTCAATTCGTAATTTAAAAGGTTGTTGTTTAAAAACCGCCTAATCGACCTTTTTATATGAAGCCTGTCAAAATGAAGGACAGAGCGTACCAAATGCAGCTTGGGAAGTAGTATGTAATACGGTTCATCCTCGGAAATGTTTATCGACATGACCAAAAAACCGGCTTCCATAAGACGGGCTATAAAATCGGGGTCAAAACCTTCGGCAATGCAGAATTCCTCGTTATAATCGGTCTCCAGCATGGCATCAACAACCTTGTGGCAGTCATCTTCAACAGAGATGTATATAAACCCGGAAACGGTGTATTTCAGTTCCAATGCCTTGCCCCCCTTGACCATTTTATCCGTTTATTCTAAACTAAAATCCTGTTTTTGTTTTAATTGAACTTTGGTTTGCCGGGGCAATTTATTGCCGGCAAGCATATATATAGGAGAAAATGTCATGAAACGTACTTACCAACCCAGTAAAGTGAAGAGGAACCGTAAATTCGGGTTTCGCGCCCGTATGAAGACCAGGGGCGGACGGCTTGTTTTAAAGCGCAGAAGGGCAAAGGGCAGAATTAAACTCTCGACTTCAGACGAGAAAAAGCCTTATTAATATCGATAAAAAAGGTTCTTTCCGGTTTGGACGGGAAGAGCATTTAAAGGGAAGGAAAGAGATTAGGGAGGTTTTTGACAGGGGAAAGCGATATGGCTGTCAGGGCGCAAAACTTTTTGTTTTAAAAAACGATTTGCCTTTTAACCGTATTTGTTTTACTTTTCCCAGGTCATTTGGAAACGCCGTTTCCAGAAATCGCGCCAGACGTCTTGGCCGTGAATCGTTCAGACTGACAAAACATGAACTTTTAAGCGGGCACGATTTGATTTTTCTGGTTTACCCCGAACCTGAGTCCGCAGAAAAGCGGCGACAGGATTGTCAACGGCAACTCGAATCCCTTTTTAAAAAAGCCGGTTTATTAAAATGAAGTATATAACGCTAATTTTTATTCGTTTTTATCAATATGCAATATCTCCGCATTTTCCGCGTGTTTGCAGATATTACCCGACATGCTCGGCTTATGCTTATGAAGCTGTCAGCGCGCATGGATTTATACGCGGTTGTTACATGGCGGCAAAGAGAATACTTCGATGCCATCCTTTTCACAGGGGAGGATACGATCCTGTGCCGGAAGAAAATTTACCACTAAGGAAATAAAATGGAAAAAAAGACAATTCTTGCCGTTGTGCTGTCCAGTATCGTTCTGATAGTTTCGTTCATGATTCAGAATTACTACGTTATGCGGAATCAGCAGCGAGCCTTAATCGAACGGGAAATGCAGGAATCTTCGCATGTGCAGGCTGCCGAAACGGAACGCGTTTTGGAAAATACGCCGCTAAGCACGCCGGAAACCGAACCGTCATTTCAAACGGCTTTAAGCGCGCCTGTACAGCCGTCTTCGGGAGCGGGGATGCAAACCGACGATACGGTTCTTCCCGAAACGATAACCGTAGAAACGGATTTGTATACCGCAGTTTTGACAAACGCAGGCGGCGACATGGTTTCCTTTAATTGGAAAGATCCAAGACATGGCACGGATGTCGATTTGATTCTTTCGGGCGACAATCCTGCGCGCGCTTTTGCAATTGCATTCGGCGACCATAACGCTGTGCCTGTTTCCGATTATTTTCATGTCAACAGAATCTCGGAATATGAAATTGAATTTTACCGGGATTTTCTTGCTCAGCCCGGCTCCAATGAAAGGTTTCGTTTGATAAAACGGTACGATTTTGTTCCGACAGAATATTTGTTCAGGCTTACTGTAACATTGGACGGCGGTTTTTCCGTGCAGGGATTCAATTTTGCAGGTAACGCCTATACATTGTCGTTCGGTCCGCAGATTGGTCCAAGATTTGTCAAACTTGACAACATTTACGATTACCGTCATTTGAGCATTTTTACAAACGGCAAACGCAAGGATGTAAAAGTGAACGAGATAATCGATCGTCCCGTGTCGTGGGCATCGATTTCCGGCAAGTACTTTGCATTTATTGCAAGACCTCTTGCGCCCGAATCCAAATTTGTTTTTACCAACAAGGAAGAACCGGGGATTACCCCAACTTCCAGACTTAACCTGATTCGTCCCGCCGTGAACAACATGTTTAAGATTGTAGACACCTATCAATTTTATCTTGGACCAAAAACGCTGGAGGCTCTTTCAAAATACAACAACGGCGACAACTCATTTAACATAAGGGAAGCGAACTTTAGCGAAATCGCAAGCTCGAAGGGCATCTGGGGAATTTTATCGCCTTTGGAAAGACTTTTAAAATGGCTGTTGATGATTTTTTACACGCTGGTTCCAAATTACGGCATTGCGATTATTCTGCTTGTTTTGCTGATAAAAATTCTTTTCTTCCCGTTAACCAAAAAGGGTTCGGAAGCGACTTTGCGAATGCAGGCTTTAACGCCCAAGATCAAGGAAATACAGGAAAAATACAAATCCGATCCGCAAAAACTCAGAATGGAAATGGGAAAATTTTATCAGCAGGAAGGTTATAATCCGATGTCCGGCTGTCTTCCGATGTTATTGCAGCTTCCGATCTTTATTGCGATGTATAATCTTTTTAACAACCATTTTGATCTTCGCGGCGCGGGATTCATTCCGGGATGGATACCGGATCTTTCCATACCGGAATTTATCGTAGAATTTAAAAACTTCAAGGTGCCGATTGTAGGGTGGACGGCTTTAAGGGCGCTGCCGTTTATTTATGTCGGTTCGCAGCTTGTCTACAGCAAGGTTACGCAAATGCCGGGGCAGCAATCGAATGCCCAAATGAAGATGATGATGTACATTTTGCCGATTGTGTTTTTCTTCATACTTTATGATGTGCCGTCCGGGCTTTTGATCTACTGGATTTTTTCCAACCTTCTTACGCTCGTTCAGCAGTTGATCATCAACAGGTATATTTTGATAAAGAAGGCGGCGGAAGCCGAAGCAAACGCCAATTCGGCGCAGAATACGCCTCCGCCGAAAATTGTGCCGCCCAAAAAGAAGAAAAAGAAATAGACGGCGGGCTGTCAACAGACTCGCCGGGTTTGCTGAAAGAAACCAATTACTTTATATAAGGAGAATAAAAAAAAATGGAATTTGAATTTGAAGGCCGTACCGAAAAAGAAGCGATAGACAGGGCGGCAGGTGAACTTGGTCTTGAAAAAGACGACTTTGATGTGGAGATTCTTGAAACCCAAAAAAGCGGACTATTCAAGAAAGGCTTGGTAAAAATTAAAGTTCATGTTGCAGATTTTGGATCCAGCAAGACAGGCAGTCCTTCCAAAGGAAACCGAAAGCCCGAATATGAATCCAAAATGGAAAGGGAACGGATTGGAGGCGCCGCAAGTCAGGCGGTTTTCGGCGAGCCTGCGCCTCAGAATGAATTTGAACAAAAGATGATAGATTTTTGTTCCGGCTTGATCGAACGCATGGGATATCCCGGCACAGTTTCGATATTGTTCCGCGAAAAGCACAAACTCGGAATGAAAATCGATTCGACGCATTCTTCGATTTTAATCGGCAAGAAAGGAAAGAATCTGGACGCATTGCAGTTATTGCTGAACATTTATGCGGGAAGGCTTGGCAAGGAAGAAACCCGCGTAATTTTGGATACCGAAAATTACCGCATACGCCGCGAAGAATCGCTCGTGCGCCTTGCCTACAATGTGGCGGAAAAAGTCCGCGAAAACAAGGGATCTGTTCTGCTTGAACCTATGAACCCGTTTGACAGATGGCTGATTCATACAACGCTAAACGATATTGGCGATGTTGAAACCAAAAGCGAAGGAGATGGTTTATATAAACAGGTGCGTGTTTTTTACCGGGGACTAAGATAAACTTGGCAAAAGGAATTACCAATGGGGAAGCGTGTCGTTTTATGCATTCTTGTTTTCGCGTTTGCGCTTGAAAGCGTTTTTTCGCTGCCGCTTGAGAGTGTTGTCGCGCCTTCATTGGCGGCGCAACTTCGTGAAAGCTCCGAACTGATAACAGAGACACAGTTAAGAAACCCCGTGCCGCGGTTGATTCCGCAGAATGCAGAACTGCGCAGTTTTATAAACGCGGCAAGGAGTACGCTCGCTCCGACAACGATGGTAGAAGCGCTCCATCTTTACAGGAAACCGGCTTCTTTTCACACTTCGCCCGACAACTGGAACGAAGCGCAGAAAATCGGCGTTTTTAACCAAATTACGGCAATCAGTTCGCTTGCGGGGATTCAATATTTCTCGTCCAGCAGGGGAACGATGCGCACTTTTTATGAAAGTTCTGCCGTAATTGACGCGCCGAACACAAGAAATGTATTGCCCGATCCTGTTTTTGCCCGCCCGCCCGAATCGTTGACATTGCATGCAAGGCAGAAAGACCTGACATTCGGCGAAAATATCTACCGTTACGACTATGTAAGCTCCGGGGATGTTGTCTATTTTACCCAGGAAAACGTGACGGCGTTAAATATCGGATTGATTCACGCAATTGGGAGAGGCAATTTAAAGTCGATAATCGCGATAATCGACTGCGGAGACTCGATTTTAATTTATGTCGTAAGCATGGCAAAAGCGTCTTCCGTGCCGGGTTTGGGAGACAGAATCGGTAACTCTTTCGGCAACCGGGCAAGGGCTGTACTGGACTGGCTGTCCGGCAGATTAAACAGCCGCGTATACAACTAGTCATCATTTTTTTTCTTCTTCTCTTGTAATTTGTTAAAATAAGTTATACTATTGAAGAAATTCGAAGAATTTGCCGATATTTACATGAAGGCATATTTTTTAAGGATGGTTTTGAATGAGGTTATTTACCAGATCAGATTTTGACGGTCTTGCTTGCGGCGCACTCTTATCCTACTTGGGATTAATTGATGAATGGAAATTTGTCCATCCAAAGGATATCCAGGATGGCTTGGTAGAAGCTACCGATAACGATATTTTGGCAAATATTCCCTATATAAAGGGCTGCAAACTTTGGTTTGACCATCACTCCAGCGAATCGGAACGTCTGGGAGAAGGCGCTTATTTTGAAGGCGTTTCCAAACCCGCTCCAAGCTGCGCAAGGGTGGTTTATGATTATTACGGCGGCGATGCCAAATTGGGCAAGTTCGCAGAAATGATTCATTTTGTGGATAAGGTCGACTCGGGCGATTTGTTGCCGGATGAGATTTTGGACCCAAGGGGCTGGGTTCTTTTGGGCTTTATTATGGATCCAAGAACCGGTCTTGGCCGTTTCCGCAATTTTACCATCAGCAATTACGATTTGATGACGATTCTTGCCAAAGCATGCGCCGAAAAATCTATTTATGAGATTTTAACAATGCCGGATGTAAAGGAACGACTCGATTTATACTATCAGCAGAAAGACATTTTTACAGAAATGGTCAAAACCCATGCAAAAATCCAAAATAATGTGGTCACAGTCGATCTTAGGGATGTTGATACCATTTATGCGGGAAACAGGTTCATTATTTACACCCTTTTCCCCGAGCAAAACATCTCTCTGTGGATTGTGGACGGCAGAAATAAATCCAACGTTGCGATTACGGTAGGTCATAGCATAGTAAACCGCACCTCTACAGTTGATGTCGGCTCCATGCTGCTCAAATACGGCGGCGGTGGTCACAAACAGGTAGGCACCTGCCAGGTATCCTACGACGAAGCCGGCAAAGTTATAGACGAGATAATGGCCAAAATAAAGGGATAGTTCCAAACAACCCATCTTGCTTTTTATTCTCAATATTGTATAATCTTTAGGTATGTCCGAAAAAGAGGCTATGATATTGCTGTCCAAGGTGCTGACTCAACCCGGAACGAAAGGCAATAATCAGCGTTATATTGATATCATCATACAAGAAGATATCCCTGTTTTATGTGTTAATAAAGGCGCGCAAAAAACAAGGCTTATGCCCTTTAAGGTCTTGTTTGACAACAACGAGAATTTTTGGCATAAGGCGGGAACGTGGGAATACTTCTTTACATCCGAGGGATATTCAAAGCTTAAAGACAAATTAACCGCCAGAACCGCGCCTGCAGTTATAAAGACAGAGGAAAAGAAAGAAGATGCCATCGAGGAAATGGAATCCGCCGAGGAATCCGCCGAGGTAGGCTTTGGAAAAGACTATAAAACATTTTCCGAGATGACCACCGAAGAAAAAATCGACTGCCTTAACAACGACAAGAAACGCCTAAACGATATTCTTGCCCAGAAAACAAAAGACGAAGCCGAAGTTACAGAGATTCTTGTAGATACGACAAAAGATGCCGCGCTAATCAACCATGCCGCTTTGGAAGAAGCGATAAAACTTGCCGACGACGAAGCAAAAAAACTTACCCAGGATCTTGTTGATTCCACAAACGAAATGGTCAAGTCCTCCGCGCAGCTTATATCCGAAAATGTTTTCAGCAACGAAATGATGAACTCGCTTGTGGAAAAATCGAACGGCACGATTATCCAGCACATGACGCGCGTATATCTTAACGGGCTTGCGTTCCTTTCCTATTATAACAATCTTGTTTCCACATCAAGCGCGATTCAAAAGCTGCGCATTAAATTTGCCTCCGAGTACAGAAAATTTTACCACGAGCTTCTTCCGCATTTAAGCATGGAAGACATTGTGCTGGAACGCGTATTCTACGGCGGCATGAGGGCAATCCCGACGGATTTGTTTTTTAAATGGGCGGTCGGCTTTTTGATTCACGATATCGGAAAAGCTAACGCTGTTGAATATCACGAAGGCGAAGCAAAGTACGATCGAAAAATCGTAATCGATCATGTCAAGCAGGGTTATAAATCGATCATGACAAAAACAAATTACCCGATGGAAGCCAGCTTGATTACAGGGTATCATCACGAGTACTACGGCGATGCCGACGGATACGGTTATTTTCGCGCGTATCTTTCACAGTATAAAAAGCAGAATCCCAACGCAACGCAGGATTACTGCATCACTTATGAACTTGAACCGATTTTGGACTATCAGGCGCTTGCGTATTTTCCGGCGAAGGTGCTGGAAATTATCGATATTTACGACAGCGTTACAGACCCGCACCGCGTCTACCGCAAAAGCATGACGCCGGATGAAGCCCTTGCCATGATGAAGGAAGAATTTGTAGTCAAGCACAAAAAAATCGACGCGATTCTTTTTGACATATTTGAAGCCTTTATCCGCGAAAAAGAAAAACAGAACAAGGGAAAAAGCGTGAAGATTGCCGCTTAAAAAAGCTTAGCTTATAAACTTTACTTGGCCAAGAAACCTAAATTTTCAATTTTGGCAAAAATGTTTTTTTAACAGCTCCAGATCCAATTCCGGGTAAACGGGGTGTTTTTCCATCAGCGTTTTAACCCGCGCGTGAACCTCGCTCTTCACTTTTTCGTCTATCTCATATTTTGCCTTGCTGTTTTTTGACGGGTCTTTCTTGTCTTTTGCCTGTTTTGTTCCTTTTATTACCATCGCGATTAATTCGCCAAGCTCTGCCATGTCTTTTTCGCCCATGCC
>WQSP01000020.1 GCA_009787795.1 Treponema sp. | reverse complement strand
GAACAATTTTAAAATATTCGCTTATGATGTTTCCAAGGTACGCGCCGCCCCTTAGCGAAACATAAATTACATCGGGGATAAAACCATCAGCGTAAATTTGATGCGCAAGTTTGATGGCGTTATCCCTTACAATGTCAAACTGAAGAAATTCTTTTTTCATGACAGCCTACCTTTTAATAATTTTTGGCGAGCGGAAAAAGCCGAAGAAACTGCCGCACAAACCGCCGATTATATGCGCAAATTGAGAAATATTGTCATCGTTCAAACTGTTAAAAAGCTGAACGCCCATATATAAAATCAAAACAAGAATGAACGTTAAGGGAATTTCGCCTTTTGAAAAATTCGTAAACGAAGATAATAAAATCATCATGAACACAACGCCTGATGCTCCCAAAAGAAAACTTTTAAACAAAAGCACGTTTAAAACTCCCGTTACAAGCGCTGTAATCAGCGTCATTATAAAAAGGGATTTGGAACCGTAACTTTCTTCCAGCATTGGTCCTATTAAAAGTATTAATGTAAAATTGGAAATTAAATGCGTCCAGTTTGCATGACCGCACACATGCGTAATGAGAGTAACCCAGTGATTTATGCTTTTTGGGTTAAAATGATCTTTTCCCGGAACCATAAACCAAGTTTCTATTAGACCGGGAAAAATCGATTTTGACAATAATAGAATCGCCGCGCAAAAAAGAGTAAATGTCAAAACTGTCGGCGCGTTGTATTTTATTCTCATATATCGATTTCCATCTCCACAGGGCAGTGATCCGAACCCAAAACATCAGGTCTTATTATGGAGGATTTAACCGACGAAAGAAAATCCCTGTTTACGCAATTGTAATCGATTCTCCATCCGATGTTTTTTGCGCGCGCCTGACCCATGTACGACCACCATGTATAATGATTTTTTTCGTCGGGATGAAAATGGCGGAATGTATCGACATGTCCCGCTTCTAAAAATGAAGTCATCCATGCGCGTTCTTCCGGAAGATACCCTGCGCTTCCTTCATTTTGTTTGGGGCGCGCAAGATCGATCGGGGTATGCGCGACATTGTAATCGCCGCAGAGCAAAAAGTGCCTGCCGTTTTTTACAATTGATTTGCAGAGTTTTAAAATTGCGTCATTGAATGCAAGTTTGTAATCGAGCCGTTTTCCCGCATCCTGAGAATTGGGAAAATACGCAGTTATCAAAGTAAATTTTTTGTATTCGGCGACAAGGACGCGCCCCTCGTCGTCAAAATCGCTTTTTCCCAAAAAACGCACATTGTCGGGTTTTATTTTTGTGTAAATGGCAACGCCCGAGTATCCTTTCTTTTTTGCGCTTGCCCAGAATGAAGAATATGAAGTGTTTGGCGGTTCGATAAAATGCGGAGCCAACTGCCCCGGCTCTGCCTTGGTTTCGTTCAGGCAGATAATATCCGGGTCTTCTTTTTTGAGCCAATCAAAAAAACCGCGTCCTTCCACCGCGCGGATCCCGTTCACATTCCATGTCATTATTCGCATAATGTATTATACACTATATTACCTTTTTTTCTATCCATTTGTTGCTTAACCAGCGTTTCATAAAAAGAATTCCGCGCGAAAGGAAGTCTGCGCCCATTGCAAGGTAAACGGCAACCGGTCCAAGCCCGATAACATACGCAAGGAAGTATGCAAGGCAGACCCTGACAAGCCACATTGTGCATCCTGCCACAATCATGACATAACGCGCGTCTCCCGCCGCTTTTAACGCGTTTGGAATGACGAACGAGGGACACCAAAAAAGAGTTGACGTAATGCAGTGAACCCTTAAAAACATTACGCACATATTATGCGCCTCTTGAGATAAATTAAAAATGCCGATTATCGGGTTCATGAAAATAATTATATTCACATTGATAAAAAGGTATGTTAAATAGGAAAGAAACATTATTTTTTTGGTGTATTTTTTCGCCGCAAGATAATCGCCGGCTCCGATACATTGCCCGACAATTATCAAAAGCCCCATGCCGTAGCCGCTTCCGGGCATAAAGGCAAGGGAATTTATCGTGGCTCCCACAGCATTAGCTGCAATTGCGGCGGTGCCGAATGCGGTAAATATGCGCGTGACAAGTATTTTTCCTATTTGGAACATGGACGATTCAAGACTGCTTGGGATGCCTATATTTAAAATGCGCTTTATCATGCTGCCGTCGAATTTAATCTTTGTTATGCCGCATAAATTTATCAGTCTTGTTTTGTCCTTTACAAGCAAATAAATCAAAATGGCTGCGGTTAGAATTCGTCCTGCAAATGTCGAAATTGCGGCTCCCGCAACGCCAAGCTTCAATCCGTAAATTAAAAGCGCATTTCCGGCTATGTTGAAAATGTTCAAAAAAATGACGGTTCTCATCGGCACTTTGGAATTTCCCATACATCTGAACATTGCCGCGCAGGCGGTGTACAGCGCAAGAAAAGGATACGAAAGCGCGATAAAAACAAAATAAATATCGGCGGCTTGCATTACGTCGTCTGCAATATTGCCGAAGATCGCCCTTATCATAAAGCGGCGCGCAATCAAGGTAAAAATCATCAGTATTAAAGAAATGATTACGCCGATATAAACAAGCTGCCTTGCGGAACTGCATGCGTTTTTATCGTCTTTGCGTCCAATGTACTGGCTTGCAACAACAGAACCGCCTGTTGCGATTGCGTTAAAAGCCGTAATGATTAAAAAATTAATCGTTTCCACAAGAGAAATGCCTGAGACTGCGTGTTCGCCGACAGAGCTTACCATCACCATGTCGACAATTCCAATCATAACGACAAGAAGCTGCTCTGCAATGAGCGGCCAAAAAAGGGTAAAAAGTCTTTTGTTGTTCCAGTCGACGGGCGTAAGAGTCAAAGGCGTATCAAGAGGAGAACTTCTTATTGCAGGCTCGTTAACGGTTATTGTTTGTTTTGTGTTCAAGGAAATTACCCTATTTATTTTTTACATGATTTGTGTTATTATTACAAGTATGGCAAACATGTTTGACTATTTGTCGTGGAGGGGCGATCTTGATTTTAATGCATCTCCTTTTAACGCGATAGACAATATTATTTTATCGCAGCTTTCTTATTTTACGCTTGACGGAATTGTGCCGACTGTGCAAGACAAAGGAAGCATAAGCGTTGCTCTTGCCGTCAGAATTTTCAACGAAAAGTCAAAAGAACCGGGATTCAAATTATCATCGCAATTTAAGGAAGACCCCGATTTAATCAGGGCTTTGGGCGCTTCAAAGAGATTTGGAAACTGCGAGCTTTTCGGATTCGTAAATCATATTGACAATGATATAGAAGTTCAATTTTCCGCGTTTTGCATTTCTACAAATGACGGTCATGCTTTTATGGTTTTTCGCGGAACCGATTCGTCGCTTGTCGGCTGGAAAGAAGATTTTAACATGTGTTTTATGGATGTTATTCCTTCGCAGATTTTGGCTGTTGAATATGTCGAAAAAATGGCGCCTTTGGTAAAAGGAAAATTAAGGATAGGCGGACATTCCAAAGGAGGAAACCTTGCCATATACGCTTCTTCCCATTGCAAAAAAAAGATTCAAAAACGCATATCCGAAATTTACAGCAATGATGCGCCCGGGTTTTCCGAGAAAGAAATTCAAAGCCCGGGTTTTTTGGCAGTTAAGGATAAAATAAAATCTTTTGTGCCGCAGTCTTCCATTATAGGAATGCTGATGAGAAACGGATGGAAGAACAAAATTATTCAAAGCAGCCAAAATGGCCTTATGCAGCACTGTCTTTATTCATGGGATGTGTCGTATAACGATTTCATTTATACGGACAAAGTTACCCCGGTAAGTCAAATAATTAACAAAACAATTCATGACTGGTTTATAAAGTATGACAATTCCAAACGCGAACATTTTATCGAGGCTCTTTACCATTTGTTAAATGCCGCCGAATTAAAATCGACAACCGATTTTGAGCATTCATGGTTTTCTGTAACAGGGCGCATACTCAAATCGTTAAATGAGGTGGATGAGCCTACAAAAAAAATAATCAAGGATACGTTAGGAGAATTGTTTCTTTCCATAGGAAAAAACATTGAGCCGTTTATGAAATCAAAGCCGAAGAATCAGGGATAATTATGAACAGGAAACTTATTTTTTTTATCATGCCGTTTTTGCTGTTGGCATTTCCGCTTAATGCGCAGCTTTTTCGCCCATTTCAGTCTTTTCGCGTTATCCATACCGAAAAGTTTGACATTATTTACCCTGACGAATCCGAAAATACGGCGCGTCTTTTATCAACCTATGCGGACATCATTTATAACGAAGTAAGCGAAATCCTGGATATTCAGGTTCCCGGAAGAATCCCTGTAACATTTGCGCCCAATACCGATTTGTTTAACGGTTATTACAGACCTATTCCAAGCCCTGGCATTGTTCTGTATGACACGGCAATGGATTTGGAATGGACAACTTTTGAAGATAATTTAAAGGGTCTTTTTCTGCATGAGCTGGTTCATGCGATTACGCTTAATACGCGTTCTTCTTTTATGAATGCATTGCGCAACGGATTTGGCTATTGGGCAACTCCTTCGTTATGGACTTCGCCTCTCTTTATGACGGAAGGGGCCACGATCAGTTTTGAAAGTCTTACGGGTTTTGGAAGGGCAAACGATCCTCTTACAAAACATGTTTTGCGGCAGGCAATTCACGAAAATAAATTTTTAACGCCTTTTCAGGCATCGGGCGTTTATGACGGACCCGGGCAAAACGGCGTCTTTTATGAATACGGCGGACTTTTTTCCGCTTGGCTTCAGAATGAGTACGGAATGGAAAAATACGCGCAGCTTTGGCGCGCAATGGGCAGCTTGAAAAGCACGGGATTTTCTTTTTTTGTATACCGCTCGGTTTTTTACAATGCATTCAGACGGACTTATGAATTTAATTTTATGGACGCATGGAATTCTTTCAGGGAATCGCTTGTTATAAATGATATCGAAGATGCTCCGGGCGAAATTCTTCCAGCGCAATATTCGTTTTTAACAAAAAAAAGAGGGTCTTTTAGCGCGCTTGCCGCAAGAGGCGGCAATGTTTACATATTGGATGGCGGCGAAGAAAAAATCCGCGTTTACAATGAAGAAACGGGAAGGGTAAGGGTATTTGACACATCTTCAATCAATTCAAACGATATTGACGTTTCTCCGTGCGGGAATTATGTTCTTGTGTCTGGATATCACGTAACGGGAAGCATGTTCAGCGCCGTTGTTACAGAGCACAGAGTGTCTTCCGGTTTTGTTACAGGAAGAAGACTTAACGGAATATACAAGGCAAGATATTTCAGGGACGGCGTAATCGGCATTGGAAGGGAATTGCACAATAACCGCATCGTATTCATGGATTTTAACGGAAACACGGAAGTGCTTTTTCAGGGAAACGAAAGGCTTATGTTCTCGGGACCGCAGGTTGTGGATGACGACAGGATTGTCTTTATCGCGGCAAGAGACGGCATTCGGGAGCTTATGCTGTACAATTACGCCACAGGAGAGCTTTTTCGCATAGAAAACACAAACGATAACAACGAATATTGGAAATACATGCGCGGCTTGAATGTTTCGGACGGAAATATTTTTTTTAGTTATAATTCCGATGACAGAATGTACAAGCTGGCGGGCATTAATGCCGATTCCATGAGGGCGACATTCAGCGGCAGGGATTTTTCGGGCGGCGTTTTTAACCCTGTCGGCACGAACGGAAATATTTATTACCGCGCAAATTTCTTTTCAGGCGACAGCATTCTCCGCTTTCCCGAAACCGTGGAAAATCTGACAGGGACAAACGCCGCATTAAAACTGCAGGCAGTGCCGTGTGAAAATTACGGGAAAACCGCATCTCCTGTTTTGAATTCAATTCAGATTCCCGAAATCGAATCGAAACCTTACTTTGGAATCCGTTATATGAACCCGTTTGATTTTTGGCTGCCCATGCTTTTATTGAGTCTTTCTTTGGATGAAGACATGAATTTTAAATATACTTACGGATTGGGTCTTTTTTCCATGATAAATGATCCTACAAACAGAAATGTTGTAACCATGCTTATTTATGCCGATATTTCAAATCTTATGCTGCGCGTAGATGCGTTTTCATTTCAGACAACCGTTCCCGGTTTTCCCGTTGCGCTGGAATTTGCCGATTACGTTGATGAATCTTTTGGGTATATACCGCGAAGAATTACAAGCATAGGATTGGGCGCAGGGTTTTCATTTATGCCCGGGCGTGTGTCTTTCGATATTGGGCTTGGCGGTTCTTATGTGAGCGTGGCGAATGACAGCGGCGGCATAAGCGCCTATGAATGGAAGCAATCGGGTCACGCGGCGCAGTATTATTTGACATTTTCCATGTCAAATAGAATTAAAAGACAGCATGAATTTTTTGGAACGGGAGCCGCCATGTCAATACGCGGATTGAATGTTGCCAATCTTTCGCAGCAGCAGTTTTTTAATCCAAGAGCGGAAGCGCAAGTAAGGTTCAGCGCCGAGACAAGGTTTCCCCTGAATTTCAATTTTTACGGAGCGGTGGACGAAGACGGAATGAATCTTTACGGCGCTTCGCGTTATTATACAGATACATTGTTTAAGGATCATGCGTCAATTGAATATGCAGACGATATTGGTTACAATCTTTCGTGGATTTGCGGAGGGGAAATTTCATTGGGGCTTTTTTCATGGGAAATTCAAAAAAATATTTCCCATTTGTATTTTAACAGGATAACAGGGACATTGTCTGTCAGAAATGTGTTGTATGACGCAAGCGGTATCAATAACGCCGCAGGAATCAGTTTGGGCAATCTTAATCTTGCGCAGTCTCTTGTTTTAAAACTCTCTTTGGTGCCTACGATTCTTCCCATAAAAACGTCTCCCATTTCATTTGAGGTTTACGGTTACGGCGCATGGCTTTTTTCCAACACGATTACAGGCAGCGGAAACCAATTTGTATTTGGCATGGACGTTAAATTTTCCTTTTAACTACATTAATGGCGCAAAAACCCTAAGCGCGTCCTGAATGACCCGCTGAACTGCGTTACGCGAACAATCCTTAAGCGTAATAAGCTGCGAAGCGGGCAGGGTGCCCAAAAAATCCTCTTTGACGGCGGCAATGGTTTTGCTTGAATAAATTAATACACCGCACTCAAAATGAAGATACAAACTGCGAAAATCAAGATTGGTTGTGCCTACTGTCGCAATGTTGTCGTCTGCAACAAATGTTTTTCCGTGGTTAAATCCGGAGGTATATTCGTAAACCTTTACGCCAGCCTGAATGAGCCTGCGGTAATATGAACGCGAAGTAATGGCGACGATCCATTTATCCCAACGGTGAGGCGTTATTATCCGCACATCCACGCCGCTTTTTGCGGCAAGCGTCAATGCGGAAAGAAGATTGTCGTCGCAGACTAGGTAGGGCGTGTTTATGTAAACGTATTTTTTCGCCTGATTTATAATTTGAATATAAACGTGTTCTCCGACGTTTTCCTTGTCAATCGGCGTATCGCCGTAAGGCTGCACATAACCCCATTCTTCGTAACCTTCCGCAACGCCTTCCGCGGTGTATTCGATCAAATTGTCCCTATGCGGATAAAATTGCGCATAATTGTCTTTTTCCTTAAAGCCAAGGTTCCACATCTGCAAAAAAATCAGCGTTAACGACCATGCCGCGTCTCCTTCGATCATTATGGCGGAGTCTTTCCAGTGGCCGAAACGTTCTACCGCATTGATATATTCATCGCCGATATTCAAGCCGCCTGTAAACGCAACTTTGCCGTCTACAGAAATTATTTTTCTGTGGTCGCGGTTGTTTTGAAGCGAAGAAACAATCGGTCTGAATTTGTTAAAAACAAATGTTTTAATTCCCTTTAGTTTAAGCGTCTTTTGAAAATTGGAAGGAAGGGTAAAAAAGCATCCCATGTCGTCATACATGATGCGGATATCAAGACCTGCTGCGGCTTTTCTTTCCAGTATCGTCATAATGGAATTCAGCATTAAGCCTTCTTTAATGATAAAAAATTCCAAAAAAATGTATTTTTGCGCTTTTTCCATTTCTTCAAGCACCCTGTAGTAATACGATTCTCCCGACGGGAAATATTCCTGCCTTGTATTTCCGTAAACGGGAAACCCTGCGCACTCCTGCAAATAATGCGCGTGCGTTTTATATTCGGGGTATGTTTGAACAAGTTCGTCAAGCCTGTTTCCCGGAAGATAGAAAGCTTCGCGGCTGTCGTGTATATTCTTAAAAAGAGCCATTCTTAATTTTTTTGGATTTGACCAAATATTCAGCACAATATAAAGTATTCCGCCAAAAAGGGGAAACAGCAAAATCAGAAAAATCCATGTCAGCTTGTATCCCGCTTTTTCGTGTTTGTTGATTATGATAATGCTGACAATTACGCTTAGAACCATAAGAATTCTGTAAGAATATTCCAATAAAATTCCTGTTCCCGCGATTAAAAAAAAGAAAAGAGCTATCTGCGCAAGAAGAACCAATACAATCAAAAGCCTTCTTCTGAATGCGAACCTAATCCTGTTTTTAAATCTCTTTTTACTCATCCGCCTAAACCGGCCACGCGCCGGCTCCCTTGCGCAGCACTTTTATTTCATCCGCGCTCATGTCAAGTATGGTGGAAAAGATTCTTTCTCTTTCTTCTCCGCCGTCAAAAATCAAATCGAGCCCTTCGATATCTTCAAGTTCCCATCCGCTTTCAAAAAGCTGATCCTCCGGGATCGGAGCCAGTTCTGTGTCCGCATCTTCATCGTCAGTCAACTCCAAATCGCCGTTTTTTATCATACTTCTTTTTGCCGTTATTGAGTAAAGCGGATTGTTCAATGTTTCGATTAATCGTATTGGAACAGGATAATCGGGAATGCGCACGCCCAATTCCTTGCGGCGAATGTCCAAAAATTTTTCGGTACCGGGGAGAGTTTTTAAAATAAAAACATAAGGCCCCGGCGAGAGCGATTTTATCAATCTGAAACGCGAATTGTCAACGCTGCAAACTTCGCCGAACTGTGAAATGCTGGAGCAAAGAAGGGTAAAATGCCTTTCGTCCCTTTCTCCCGAGAGCTTCCTTAATTTTTTTATTGCGCTTGACGACTTGATTGAACAGACAATGCTCCAGCTTGTATCTGTGGGAAGCGCAATAAGAGCGCCGTCTTCCAGCATTCGCGACGCTTTGCCAAGCGCCCTGTCGTCAATATTTGAAGGAACAATATACTCAAGCATAAATATTTACGGCACCCATAATAATTTATCGGGCGCGGATTCTTTTAGGAAAACATTTTCATATCTGCCCGAATGTTTATTATTTTCTTTTTCGGGAAAATATGTCTGCATAAAAAACCAAATAACATCAGCCATAATGTTTGCCGAGTCGGTCGGCGCGTATCTGTACCAGATTTCTTTTTCTTCAAGGATTTTTTTTGCATTCTCGTCGTTCTTGCAAAGCTCGGGATCCGTTATCCTGCGAATTTCGCTTCTAAGCCCGCCGTAATTTGTCTGGCCCACAACAAAGAGACGCAGACGTTTTTTCTCGTCCATCCAGTAAATCTCAAAAACGCCGGCAAGCGACGGCACCCTGGAGATGATGTCATATTTGTCCGCCTTGCAAAGAGGGGACCATTGGACAAAGTAATAAACGTCATCCTGCTTGACTGTCTCTGTAATACCGCATTTCATGGCTCATTGTACCATGTTTTTATGGTGCCAGCCTAGGTAGCAGCTACCATACCTAAATTATTTATTCAATGTATGAAAAACCATACAGTTAGTGGTAATATACGTTAAAACCGTCAAGGTCGATCAAACCTAAGTCCTTATGTAACATAGATTTAGGTATATTTTTACAAATAATGACGGACTTGGCACGAAATTTGCTATATAAAAGATGATCCTGACGGGTAGGATTTTGTTAATATCCGTCGAAGATCAGGAGGATAATATGCAGAAAAAATCGATAAAATCGAGCGATAACCTGCTTGATATGTATTTCAAGCAGATTAAGGTTTTTCCCCTTTTATCCTTTGAAGAGGAAATGGTTTTGTCCAAAAAGATACAAGACGGTAAAACCGACGCCCTGCATAAACTTGTAAACTCGAATTTGCGGCTTGTCATTAAAATTGCGGGATTATTCAATGTTCCCGACATTCCGATATTGGATTTGATTCAGGAAGGAAACATCGGTTTGATTCAGGCCGCCAAAAAATTCGATTACCGAAAAAATGTGCGCTTTTGCACTTATGCGAGTTTTTGGATTCGCCAGTTTATAAACCGTTTTATTTCCAACAAGCGCCGTCTTGTCCGTCTTCCCCAGCGCAAGGAAGAAGTCCTTAAAAAAATACAGCGCACATACCATATACTTTGTCAGAGTCTTATGCATCAACCCAACAATTATGACATTGCAAAGGAATTGGGAATTTCCGTTCATGATGTTGACACATACATTAATATTTCGGCCGACTCGCTTTCATTTGAACAAAATATGAATGACGATGAAAATATCAGCGCAGTTGACATTCACGAAGATTACACTTACTGCCCCGAGCGCAGTTTGATGAAGCAGGCTTCCCATGACAGCACAATGCGCGTATTGGATAATCTCAAAGACAGGGAAAAAAGCATTTTAAGCTACCGTTATCAATTAAACGGCTGCGAACGTCATACGTTAAGGGAAATCGGCGACAAACTTGATATTTCCCCCGAAACTGTCCGCCAGATTGAGCAGCGCGCCCTTCGCAAAATACGCAATCATGCGAATGAATTGCGCGAATGCATGTATGTGGAAGCAATGTGATTGGATACTTGCCGTCATTAAAAAAAACATGGCATAATAATTAACATTACCACACTATGAAATTATATAAGAGCGCACATAAAAATGCTTGCAGGCTAAATGGCTCTGGCATTTATTTACGCAGCCGCTAGCTGACATTATCAACGCAGACCATAGACGCCCGCAAACCTTTTTACTTGCGCTCCTTCAAGTAATTATTAAGCGTACGTGCGATTAATAATGATAAATGATCATGCTTTTTTTTTATGGTAATAATTTTGAATAAATAATTCTAAAATATTTGTCAATTGATGTAAACTGAACATGATTTTATTCCTTGCTGTTGATTATATCATTAATTTTATTTATGTGCACAGGAATAAGAAGAATTTTACCACGAACCATCACTAACAAAAACCTATGGTTCTTACACGAACCTGTTGTCCGTAATTTTGTCTGATCAACCTTTCGTAATTATTGGGCAGAGCTTATCAAATTGATGACATTTAGTCTTTGTTGATCAGGTAATTTTGAGAGAAGGCTTATTATTTCATTTACTTCGCTTTCATGTTCTTTTGTCTCGTCTATAAAAAAGCGGTAGGGTTCTATATTTAACTCTTTCCCCAATTTTTCGATTAATTTTAGTGACGGGAACCGCCGTCCTATCTCTATTTCGGCTATATAATTTGGCGAGGTATCACATAATTCTGCCAATTTCATTTGTGAAAAACCTCTGGAATTCCTGAATTTCCTTAAATTCAAGATAAATACTTGCTTTAAGCCCATACTATATATACTAAATGCCTATAAAAGCTATTGACTATGGACAAAAGGACAATATATACTTGTCAAATAGCCTTATGATTTTTGGCTCAATGTTTGGATGCTTGATTATTTTGGAGAAATGATGCAAAAAAGGCTGGTTTTTTCTACTGTAGCTGCTGTCTGTATAGTACTCAAATTGCAAATAGTCGCTGTTTATGCTCAAACCGCATTCGATGTCGAAGAATCGGTATTAAGGTTGGAAACCTATCTTGTCAGCAGTACAACACAGATGACCCGTGGCGGTTCTCAACCGGACTGGGTAAACGATCCGTATTCAATCTACCCGAGAGATCATTATATTGCAGCTATCGGTTCAGCTTCCGATCGCAATCAAGCCGAGGCAAGAGCTTTCACGGCGTTAGCTGCTATTTTCGGACAGTCGGTGCGTTCTGAATTTACCGTCACTACAATGTATACAGAAGCGATTAACAGAGGCGTTATTACAGTTTCCGAAAATACCGGCGTTCGGGATATGCTGACAACGGCAGTTACTCTTGACAGGCTTATCGGCGCAGAAATAGGAAATATTTGGGATTCCAGGCGCGGCACCGTATATGCGGTTGCTTACATGGAAAAAGCAAGAGCCGTTTCAATTTATACGGATATAATTACCATTAACAACCGTAATATTGCGCAGCTTGTATCGATGAGTGAAAGCGAAAAAAATACTTTATCAGGGTTATCCCGTTACAGGTTATCTGCGCTTATTGCAGGGATTAATGCAAATTATGCCGCAGTAGTCACACTATCAGGCGGTTCGACTTCGTCATTAAATATAAGAAGCGTTGATTCATTGAACATGGAAGCGGCAGAGATCGTTAGAAATATAACAATTGCGGTAAGAGTTACAAATGATCGCGCCAATCGTGTACAGGACGCATTTGCAAGGGTTTTAAGTTCTGAAGGATTCAGAACAAGAGGAAATAATCCGCTGTATACATTGGAAGTTGATGTGGAAAAAAGCGAAATTTCCTTTCATGGAAACAATTTTATTTTTTGCAGAATGGAAGTAAGCGCAAATCTGATAGAAAATCAATCAGGTTCTTCAATGTTCCCTTTTAATTTTAATTTAAGGGAAGGACATGCCAATTATGCAAATGCGGAAGCTGCGGTTTTCGCAAGAGCAGAAAGAGAAATTCATGAAAAATTTTCCGTTTCTCTGCGTGAATATCTTTTGTCATTAATGCCATAAGAAAAATATAAAAGTTTTTTATAAAACTTTGATTATAAAAGGAGTGTATAAATGAAAATTTTCCAAGTATTATTTGCTGCCATTGCAGTTATGGCGCTTGTATTAGGATGCGGTTCAGGTCCTTCTGCAACTCGGCAGAATGCGCCGGAATGGTTAAATGAACTTCCGCCCCAAGATGTTTTTTGGGGAATAGGTTTTGCAAAGTTGCAAAATGAGAACCTTGCAAGAGAAACAGCCATGTCTCGCGCCAGACGTGATGTCGCCGCTCAATTAAGTTCATTGGTTCAAAGCATGCTTACGGATTATGCAAAAGAATCGGGTACATTGGGAAATACCGCTTCGATTCAATCAATCGAAAGAGTTTCGCAAGAATTAATAAATGTAAATCTTGCCGGAGCTTCCCCAAACGCACAGGTAAGAATGGATGACGGCACATGGTGGGTACGCGTTTCTTTCGCCAAACCTGACGCTCAAAGAGTAATTAATGATGTTTTTGCAACGGAAGCGTCGCGTTATGCCGATTTTAAGGCCAATGAAGCGTCCAGAATGATGCACGATCGCATCAATCAAACGCAGTCAAGACCTACGCCAAGATCAGAGGATTGACAAGATGTATAAATTTCCTGTCATTGTTTTACTGTTAATTATTTCATTTAACGCCACAGCTCAAGTTGATGTAAATGACGCTTTATCGCGTATGGATAGAACGATAAATACTTCACAAGATGAATTTACCATGCAGGATATTTACTTTCTGGGAAGAGCGGTATCTGCGCATTTGCTGAACAATTATCGGCTATATACTGAAAATCGCGCGTTAATTGAGTATCTTAATTTAATATGCAGCGCTCTGGCAATAAATTCACCCCATCCAAATTGGTTTAACGGTTATTATGTGATGATTCTTGATACCCGTATAATAAACGCTTTTGCAACTCCTGGCGGTCATATATTCATCTCTCGCGGATTTCTGGAAATAGTTACATCGGAAGACATGTTAGCTGCGATTATCGCCCATGAGATGGCTCATATTCAGCTAAGGCATGGTATTGCGGTTATTTCACATTCAAATCTTGTTCAGAATCTTAATCAAGAACGGCAAAGATTAAGTCAAAATTTGAATAATGAAGCGCAACAGCAGTTGTTCACAGCGGCAGTAGGAGAATTTACCCAATCTCTGTTCAGCGGAGGTTATTCTCAGTTACAGGAGTTTGAAGCGGATTCAACAGCTTTTAATTTGCTTCTCTTGGCAGGTTACAATCCTGAAAGCCTGATTGATTTATTTGGAATATTGGGAAGGCTGCAGGGAGATCAGCGCGGAAATTTAAACAGCACACATCCTTTACCTTCTCAAAGGATTGAAAATTTGACAAGACAAAGAAGAATTGCCAATAGAACAGGTAATAATACTATTGTCAGGAGAGAAAGATTTTTAAGGGTGATGGAGCGGCAGGAATGATTAAATATATTTCCAAGGAGTCTATAAATGAAAAATAAGTTTTTATTTGTTTTTCTGTTTTTAATTGTTTTATCCGTTTATGGACAAACAAGGGGAACAGTATCGCTTGATGATGCCATTCATAATTCGGCGCAACGGATTCAAGATGGACTTGAAAATCGTTCCACCGTTATAGTTTATCAGTTTTTATCCCAAAACAGAAGATTATCGGATTACATTTTAAATGAACTGTTTAATTTTCTTGTTAATTCAAACAAGTTCATTGTTCTTGATCGCGGTTCACGGGATGTTGTAAATGCAGAATTGGATTTTCAATTCAATCAAAGCGCCGGAATGATAAGTGATGACAGTCTTGCGAGTCTGACAAGAAGAATCGGTGCGCAGGCAATTATTACAGGGTCGCTTGATGATACGGGGGACGAATATCGCTTTAGAATAAGAGTGATAGGAACAGAAACAACAGCGGCGATAGTATCTTATGTTGTACGAATTAATAAAAATGACAGACGGATTACGGCTTTTACAGGAAGAGAACGAAGTGCCGGAGAAAAAGCGGGAACAGGCGCATTAAACATTATTTTGGGGCTTGGCTCTTACATTGAAAGAGACATATCCGGCGGCATTACAATTACGACAGGTTATATTGTATCTGCAGGGCTTATATATATAGAAGCAACAATGCTTGATTGGGACAGTCCCTTTGTCGGCATTCCTGCTACAGTTGGCGCTGTTACTTTGGGGTTAACGATTGTGTACGGTTTTGTAAGACCTTTTATATATAAACGATCTCCTGGATTAACATATATTTTTGATAATACCCAAATTGGAATTGTATACCCTGCAAACAATTTTTACTTAAACAATAATATGGGGTTTCAAATAACTCATACAATCAGGTATTAAGAGGGCAAAACAATGAGAAAATTTCAATCCATTTCATTTTTAGTCATAATTTTCTGTATCGCGCTTTCCGGTTGCGATTTCATGGCAGAGCTTTTTCATGGACCAAAGCCGGAACCTGAGAAAGTTCCGCGAATTACCGTAATGCAAGGTGATAATTTTATCAATAATTCCGGCGATTTTAATTTTAATAAAACAGGATTAAATATATCCAAGTCTTTTAAATTCACTGTTAATAATACAGGAGAAGCAGACTTGGTTTTTAATTCAATTGAAAGTAATAAGATAAAATTATTGGATAACGAAACAGATTATTTTTCAGTTCAACTTCTATCTTCTTTAGGAACTATTGTTCCTGGTAATTCAATAGAATTTGAATTACATTTTAATCCAGCAATGAAAGGGAATAATTATAGTGCTATTGTACAGATAGAAACAAATTGTCGAAGTAATCCTGATTTCTCCTTTGTTATATTTGGTAGTTGCGCTGAAATAAAAACAGAAATAATAACACTTACTACATCTTTAAATTTTGACAGTGAAGGAATTACAAATATATATCCTGTAACTGTAGATATATATGCAGGCGGAGCAGGCGGTGGCGGTGCTGGTGGACATTGGCGAGAAGGTGGGAATTTCGGTCTTCTGTCAGATTACTATAGTGCAGGCGGAGCAGGCGGTGGAGGCGCAGTTGTTTACAGGAAAATTGAAATATTTTCAAATACTACATTTGAAGTGTCTTTGGGTAATGGTGGAGGAAATGGGAATGGAGGAGTAAGCTATTATAGTAATAAACCACCATTAACTGGCAATAACGGTAATGATGGTGGAAATACAACTATAAATTGGAATGGAGGTGCAGTTGGATCAATAATAGCGGCAGGTGGAAGAGGGGGAAAAGGTGGTGGACCAAACACCATTGGAACAGGTGGAGAAGGTGGAAGTTTTTCACAAAGCGGCGCTAACAGTGGTGCTAATGGCGGTGCTAGTGGGACCAATGGCAGTGCCGGAACTCAAGCTGGTAGTGGTATCAATTCATCATTCCAAGGAAGTAATACAAATGTAGGGATTGGAGGTAGTTTTAATAACTATAGTGCTGGAAATGGAGGCTATGGCGGTAATGCCAATAAATCTCCAGGGGCAGGTGGGGGAGGTGCAAATGGCGGTGCAAGAATTATTTTCACTTGGTATGAATAAATTTTTATTAAAGGAAGGAATAAAATGAAAAATAAATTAGGTTTGATTTTAGGGATTGTATTATTCTTTGGTGTTTTTGTGCCATGTTATTCTCAAAGCACTTCATCGGCCGCTCAAACATATTTCAATCAGCTTCAAAGCAAAAATAACGTACATAATCAACAGATCGATTATATGCAAATAATCATAATAATAGTAGGAATATGCATATTGTTATCGATAATTAGCGCCATAGCCTCCAATAAATCATGGACTTATAATTATAAAAACAACACTATTGTTGTAAAGAATACAGTTTCAACATGCGAACTTTTAATTGATGGACAGTTGCATGATAAAAAAACATCCGCTCTTTCAACTCAAATGACATTACAAAGCAAATTAGAAAGCGGAGAAGAGGTATCTGTTCATGTGGGAGGCGGTTGGTTTGGCATTGATTGTAATATGCGAATTGGTGGAAAAATTATCCGACATATAAACAAGTAAGAATTTGGCTATTTCATTTCCTCTCCCTACCGCAGCGAGTCAAAATACGCCGCTACAAAAATTGCGGGGCTGTTCCAGTAAATTGCTATTTCATTTGCAGACGCTGTCCATGTGTAATCGATAAACGATTTGGCAGGCGGTATGTCAACGGGTATGAATTTTTTGCAGGTTGGGTCCTGAAACCGTTTGTTCGGACCGCCTGAAACAAGTCCCGGCACGGGATCGTCTATGTTATCTGCAAATGAAGGTCTGTGGTGCGGATAACGGTATGCGTTTTCGCCGAAACCCGTGACAAAACTGTAACCGGTTGAATTCATTCCAAGCATGTAATCCAACTGCGACTGAGCCGCGTTTTTGTATTTGTCTTCGCCCGTCAGCAATTTGGCGCATATTAAAATTATGGCGTTATTCATAATCGGCATTATGGAGCCCCAAACATATTCTTCGGGGTCAATCGCTGTGCCGTATCCGCTTCGCAGATGTTTTTCCATGATAATGTCCGCAGCATCAAGAAAGCGTTTGCGTATTTTATTAAAAAAGTCTTCGTCAAGATTCTTTGATGCAAAAAGACAGCATAAAGAACCAAACCCGCCCACATCGCGCCAACCCAGTTTGTAAATCTCGATTTTATCCGCCAATGAGATAATGAATTTCATGTAACGATCTTCTTTGGTTTCGCAGTACAATTCGCAGGCAGCCCAAAAAATTTCGTCTTCGCAGTTTTCATCGCCGTAGGCTCCCGACCTTGTGTCGGGAGGATTTGCAAAAGGTTCAAAATCGGGATTACGCATAAGCCAGTCCCACGCGCATATCGAAGCTTTAAGCATGCGCTCTGCAAATTCGCTGTCAAATTTTTTAAATACCCTGGCTCCTTGGGCAAGAGAGGCTGCAAAAGCGGCAGTTGCGGTATGTGTTACGCGAAACAAAAGAAGTTCTTCTTTGTCGTCTTCCGGCATGATAAAAGGCGCAAAGTAGCGCGTTGCAACTTTGTGATAAACTCCGCCGTCTTCGCGCTGCATTTTCATCATCCATTCAAGTTCATATCTGCATTCGTTTAAAATGTCAGG
>WQSP01000019.1 GCA_009787795.1 Treponema sp. | reverse complement strand
AAACAGTACGGAAACGTTCAGGCAGTATCGGATGTATCCTTTTCTGTCGAGGACAAGGCTGTTTTGGGTTTTTTGGGTCCCAACGGAGCGGGTAAAACCACCGTAATGAAAGTTTTAACGGGCTTTCATTTTCCGTCAAGCGGAACCGCTTTGGTAGACGGCATCCCTGTGGACGAAGAGCCGCTGGAGATAAAAAAAAGAATCGGGTATCTGCCGGAAAACGTTCCGTTATACGGCGATCTTACAGTCGACGAATACCTGTCTTTTGCGGCTCAAGCGCGTTTTATTCCACTGGAAGACAGAACAAAAGCAATCGACACAAGTCTTGAAGCATGCGGTCTTACAGATTACAGAAGCCGAAAAATTGACACCCTCTCCAAAGGTTATAAGCAAAGAACAGGGCTTGCGCAGGCAATTCTTCATGACCCACCCATTTTAATTTTAGACGAGCCTACAACAGGTTTGGATCCGAATCAAATAATCGAAATTCGCTCTCTTATAAAAGAGCTGGGCAAACGAAAAACAGTAATTCTTTCCACGCACATCTTGCAGGAAGTTGAGGCGATTTGCACTCAGGTGTTAATTATTAATGACGGACGCATCGCGGCTCAAGGAACACCCGAAGAAATTGCAGGCTCCATGAAAGGCGGCGACACTTGGGAACTTGTTTTAAAAGGCGCGGATGCAGACTCGATAAGGGAAAGGCTTTCGCAGCTTGGAAACATTTCCAACGCGGCGGTTGATATCGTGCAAGGCGGATATGTAAGCGCAAACTTTTTTCTGTCTGCAGACGGGGAGTCTTGCGGCGAGAACTCGGGCGGCGAAAGAATTTTTGACTGGGCGGTTTCGGGCGGCTTGAAGTTAATCGAGATGAACAGAAAAAAATTAAGCATCGAAGATATCTTTGTAAAACTTACAGGAGCGGAATAAATGAATAAAATTTTATCTGTTTTAAGCGGATGCATACCGCGCCGCGCTTTTACGCTTGCCAGAAAAGAGATATTTCAATATTTAAACGCGCCCGCTTTTTACGGGGCGGTTGTTTTCTTTCTTGCGTTTTGTTCTATATGGCTTTTTTATTTTGAACAGTTTTTCTTGCGCGATCAGGCGACACTGCGCCCTTACTTTTCGATTTTTCCGATAGTTTTTATTCTGGTAATTCCCGTTATCACAATGAAAAGCTGGGCGGAAGAAAGAAAAACAGGCACTGTGGAACTTTTATTGACAATGCCGTTTACAGAATGGGATTTGGTGCTTGGAAAATTTTTCTCCTGCATAAGCGTTTTGACAATGATGCTTGTTTTGACGATACCGCTTCCGCTGTCTCTTTTGGGTTTGGGAAGTTTTGATGCGGGAACCATCTTCTGCGAATATCTTGGAGCGTTTTTATTGGGATCAAGCGCAATTTCGCTTGGGCTTTTGCTTTCCTGCCTTTCCAAAAATCAGGCGGGAGCGTTTTTGGGAAGCGCCGTAATTTTGATGTTTGTAATGCTTGTAGATCAGATAACAAGAACGACAAATCTTCCGCAGTGGCTTGCAGAGGGGATTAACTTCATTTCTCTTGCATACCATTTTGAAAGTTTTTCCAAAGGCTTAATCGACACAAGGGATTTATTGTTCTTTATAATAAGCACGGCGCTTTTCCTGTTTGTCACCACAAGAGTTATCCTTTTCAGGAAATGGAAATAGGGGCGTAAAATGACAAAGAAACAAACAACAACCATTACTATTTTATCCATTATCGCATTCATTCTTGCGCTGATGGTAAGCGACCGCCTCTGGTTTCGCCTGGATCTGACAAAAAACAGGGCGTATACAATTTCCAAAGTTTCGCGTAACCTTCACAGGGAAATCCCCGAACCTGTAAACATAACTTATTTTCTTTCCAACAAACTGCGCACAGTTCTGCCGGCACCGGGAGAAATCGAGGATACGTTAAGGGAATATGCGGCGCACTCAAGAGGAAAAATTCGCCTGACAGTAAGAGACCCGATGAATGTCGGGTTGACATCTGTCGAAGAACTTGGTCTTCAGGCAAGGCAGGTTCCTGTTGTTGAACAGGATCAGCAAAGTTTGATTACGGTTTATTCGGGCATTATTATTGAATATCTGGACAGAATGGAAGTGCTTCCTTTTGTAATTTCTACGGATACGCTTGAATACGATTTGACATCGAGGATTCGTTCCATGATAAACGAAACAGAACGCTGGATCGGAGTAATTGCAGGCGACAGTTTCAGGCAATGGAGAGAAGACTTCGGCTATTTGAACATGACGCTGGGGGAAGCGGGTTACAGAGTGCGACTGATTGCCGCAGGCGAAGAGATCCCCGACAATACGCCGGCTCTATTTGTTCTTGGAGGAGTGGAGGAGCTTGACGAATGGGCGCTTTACAGAATTGACAGATACATTCAGCTTGGCGGGAAAGTACTCTTTGCCGCAAAGGGCGTTTTTATAGATACGGTCTACGGTTCTGCAGAGGCAAGGCATCAAAACGATCTTGGTCTTCTTGAAATGATTGCTTCTTACGGCGCATTAATCAGGCAGGAACTTGTTCTTGATCGAAACGCTCTTACTCTCCAGTATCAAACAAGAACACAATCAGGCGCAATGCAAATCAGAATTACGCGTTATCCGCTATGGATTGGCATTCAAGGCAACAGCGGCAACATGCGTCATCCTGTAAGCTCGAATTTTTCCGGCATCGATCTTTTTTGGGCAAGCCCTGTAGAGCTGCATCCGCCATTAGGTGTGGAAGCGATGCCTCTTTTTACAACTTCGCAGGAAGGTTGGCTTATGAGAGAAACTTTTTATACAAGCCCCGATGTTTCCTATGTGCTTGAATTGGAAGCCGCACAGACAAAGGGAGAGCATGTCCTGGGCGCATCCTTAACAGGCATTTTCCCGAGTTTTTTCAGGGGAGCGCCAAAACCTGTGCGCGAAGGTTCCGAAGAAGAGCTTCCCGACATGCCCGAGAACACAAGAGAGTCGCGGATACTTGTAATAGGAGATGTCGATTTTGCAACCAACATGATGCAGGCGCGGCATAATCTTGATTTTCTTTTGCGCGCGGCGGACTGGCTTGCGAATGACGACGATGTAATCGGCATAAGAAGCAGACAGCCGCAGGCTGGACGTTTTGACAAAATCGCGGACCCTGCCATTCGCGCGGCAGCAATGAGCTTTGCGCAAATTCTTAATGTCGTCGTTATGCCAATTTTGGTAATTGTTGCGGGATTTGTTTTTGCACAATTCAGAAAAAAACGCGCTGCCGTTCCCTTGAACACTGTAACAACAACAGAAGAAACCAAAAGCGAGGAGAAAAAAAATGACTTATAAAAAAAGATTTTTGATTCTTGTTTCTGTCATTGCTGTACTGGCTTTAATATATGCCATAAGCGTCATTTCGAATTCTTTTATTATTAATAACAGGTCTTCTTCGCATGTCTGGCTTGAACCGAAATCGGCGCAAAGGGTGACAAGAATTGTCATAAACGAAGAAAGACAGGGCACAGAGCTTGTAAAAAGAAACGATCAATGGTTTGTTTTGAATGACAATGTCGAATTTCCCGCGCGCAGAATAAGAATAGAGGACTTTTTAAGCGTTCTTACCACGCGTTCAACGTGGCCTGTCAGATCAAACAGCGCATCGAATCATGCGCGTTTTGGCATCAATGAAGAAAATGCAAACAGGATTGTCGTCTATGGCGAGTATTCTGTCCTTCTTGACTTGTTGATAGGCAACGAAGATGTTTACAGAAACGAATCGTATTTCAGAAAATCGGGTTTTAACGAAGTGCGCGCGGGAGACAGCAGCATAAGAGCGTATTTAACAAGCCCTGTCACGTCTTGGTACAATCTTCGCCTGATACCGGAAAGCGAAGGCGGAAATTTTGACATTTCAAATGTGGAAAGACTGATTGTTAGTAACAGCGCGCAGACACAAACATTCAGCCGCAGAAACAGAACTTGGGAAATATCGGGAATTAATGTTGAAAATCCTTCGATTAACAGCATAGAAAACTATATTCGCTCAATTGTAAATTTGGAAGGCGATGATTTTGCAAATTCCGTTTCCAGAGACGATCCGCTTTTGACAAACCGCATTTCTTTGGAATTGGGAACAGGAAGAATAATCAACATTAGGTTAACGGAAGCCGATGAAACAGGGCGCGTGTTTGCGCATGTCAGCGGGAAAGATTATGTCTATTCGATTCCTGCCTGGTCTGCAGGACGCATTTTTAGGGACGCTTCTAGCTTTGAGACGCAATAAAAGCCCTGTATTTTTCGGGGTCGCTTTTAAACGCAATTATCGATGTTTTTGAATCGTTTCTTGCTTTTTTAAGGGCTTCCTTGGCTTCGTGTATGAGTCTTTCTGCGTTTAAAAGCCTTCCCGATCTTGTCGAAAGACCTATGCTTATGGCGGAAGTGGAATCGTAACTGTTTGGGAATTTTTCCAATATGCGCTGATAAAATTTTTCCGCTCTTGTGATCGCAAAATCAAAACCGCTTCCGGGAAGAATTACGCTTATGCCGTATGCTCCGTATTCAAAAAGCAAATCTCTTGACGTAAAAAAATTGACCGCTTCTTCTGCCGCCTGTTTAAACATTATATCGTTTGTTATGTCGTTAAACTCTATCAATAATAAAGCCAAATCCTTTTCTGTAGAAGCGCAGCGGTGCAATTCCGAATCAAGGCGATCCTGCGTGTATTCCTCAAAGCCTATGTTGCTGCGAAGCGAATAAAGTCCTTTTGGCAAAGGCGCGGCGGCAGGATCGTTTTTCTCTCTTTTTGACGATTCCGGGGTATCCACATACACCATTTCGCCTTTCGGTTTTTCCGGTTTTCCAAGAAGATATTGAAGCAGAATGGTAAAAAATGAAAGAGCCAAACCAATCATTATTATTATCAGCGTTTCTTTCAGTATTTTGGAAAATTCATAATAATCGAATGAACTTGCAATTGCCTTGATTTCCGCCTGACGAACACCGGGAAAGGAAAGCGGCATAAAATAATTGATGCCGGAAAGGGCGAATTTTTTATTGAATCTCGGCGTGCTGTTTGTCCAGGAAATTGCATGACCGCTTTTCTTTTCGATTGCCTGTCCGCCTTCGGGACCTGTAATAATCAAAGCTTCAATTGCGATCTTTGACTTTAAGGCGTTATTCATTGTTTGGATGTATTGTTCGTTTAAAAAACCTTGGCTTCCCGAAGACAGGGCCAAATTGAAAAGGTCGCCGAATTCGCGTTCTGCTGTTGCCTTGTGCTGTTCGACGCTCAAATAAATGCGAACAGACCCCTGAATTAACGCGCCAAGGTATATAATTATACAAATAGCGGCCACAATCGAGCCGCAAAGCGACAGGTTCCCATTTCCGTTTTTTTGCATTTCCATATTAATATTTCTCTGGTATAATTATCGGAAGAAAACTATATGCATTTAAGAGATTATTCGCTGCCTGCAGGCTGGTTTCCCCGGGACGCTCAATCGGTTTGTGCGTTTTTAAAAGAATTTGACGGCAATGAACGCATTTCCAAAGCCGCCATTTCGCCTCATGCAGGCTGGTTTTACTCGGGAAAACTTTCCGCAATGGCAATTTCGAGCCTTTCGCCCGATGCGGACACAATCGTTGTTCTTGGCGGACACTTGGGCGGCGGCTCTCCTGCGCTTTTTGCCATGGAGGATGCGGCAAAAACGCCTTTTGGTAAAATCGAAATGGATGCGGAACTGCGCGAAATTTTAATAAATGACTTTGATGACGCTAACCTTAACTGCTCAGAAGATCGTTACCGTGACAATACAATCGAGGTTCTCCTTCCCATGGTGCATTATTTTTTCCCAAAAGCAAAAATTGTTTGGCTTCGCTTGCCCGCAGAAATGGAATCCTTTGAAAGCGGAAAAATTATGGCAGAGGCGGCATCAAAATCGGGCAGGGACATTAGGGTAATAGCGTCCACCGATTTAACCCACTACGGTTCCAACTACGGCTTTTCGCCCAAGGGCAGGGGAGAAAATGCGCTAAATTGGGTACGCGATACAAATGACGCGGGTTTTATCAAAGCTGTCCAGGCTGCCGATGCAAATGAAGTTCTTCGCCGCGCAGAAATTGAAAGCGCAGCATGTTCTGCGGGAGCAGTGCTTGGCGCTCTTGGGTTTGCCGATTCTCTCGGTCTTGGAAACGCAAAGCTTATAAAGTATGCAACTTCTGCGGATGTTGTTGAGGAAGAGCAGGACTCGTTTGTGGGATATGCCGCAATGAAGTTTTAGCATTTCAACACTGTGATCGCAAGCCTTTGCGGAAATTTTCTCCAAATCGTATGCTTTAAAAATTTAATTATAAGAGCACGCGTAAAAACGCCTGCGGGCTAGAATGGCTCTGGCATTTATCCACGCAGCTTCTGGCTGGCATTTTTCAATACAGACCATAGACACCCGCAAACCTTTTTACCCGTGCCCTTTCAAACAATCTATCGAGCATACGATTTGGTAACAAAAGTCCGCAAAGTCTTGCGCTCACACCCTTGAAACTTCCTTGAAGGGGAACACTGTTGTTTGTTGTTATTAATTATTTACAATAAAATTCAAGATGTTTATTCGTATTCTGATTTATTGAATAATTTCCGGAATTGCCAATTGTTCTTATAACCCTCCATAAAATCATTTCTGGTTTTTTTCCATCTTGTCATTCCTGAAGGTTCTGTAGTTAACCTTGCTCTTGCTTCATAACTATATGCTTCGTTGATATTATTATTAAAAAAATAATAAAATGACAGATATTGCAAAGTTAATTTTGAATTATTATTAATGCTTTCGGCTTTTTTTAGCATATTATAACTGTTATTCCAATTGCCATTTAACATATAAATATATCCTAAATCTGCATAACACCAGTCATAATAATCTTCAAATCCTTCCAGCCATTTGTTATTATAAAAAATGGCTTCTTCATAATAATCCATTTCTATCAATCTTAATGAGAGATCTCTTTTTAATAATAAATTATCAGGTTCAATTTCTATGGCTATTTCATAATATTTTATTAATGGTTCAATACTATTTTCTATCTGCGATAAAATAATTCCTCTTTGTAAATATGGCCATGAATATTCGCTTTCTTCTTGTATTGCTTTTGTATTCATTTCCAAAGCTTCATTTAATCTGCCAACATGATAATATGCTTCAGCTAATTCCCAATAAGGCGAGAGAACTCCGCTTCCCGGTATGAATAAATTATAGGCTCTTTCCAAATAATAAATTGCTTTTTCATATTCATTTAAATGAATATATGACAAACCGATTGTGCTGTTAATATCATATGCATCCTTATTTTTTTTATATGCTATTAAATAATCCTTCATAGCCATTTCTGTGTACATTAAATAATTTTGCTGTTGCGTAAATAATCCACGATAAAAATAAAAAAAATAATCCCTGTCAATATATTTTATATTTTTATTTAATATATCAATAGCTTCTTTATAATTTCCCGTATTTGCCATTTCCAGTGCTTCCATGTATATTTCAAACAGCTTTTCCCTTTCCGTTTTACAGGAACAAATTAAAATAATAATTATTATTACTGTATAAATTAGTTTAATATTCCTAATTTCCATAATTCTCAATTTCCTCCCAATTTAACAAAATACACATTATGTTATACATTCCAGTATATCAAAACATTTTGTTTTTTTTAATTCATTAATTAATTTTTCATTTGCATACAAATCATAACTGGCCCTTGAGCTGTCTCTCATTGGAATTTTTGTGCGACAGATTAATGATTTTTCGTTATCCGGATATTTGAATATTTTTATTTTATCGTTTGTAAAAGCTCTTCCGTATGTTCTGGAAAGGGTTATTCCACAATTTGAACAAATAGGTGATTCGTCAATTAATTCATTATTTATCGTACATGTGCTTGTAATCTGTAAAATACTTACATTAGGATTAAGAGCCTTATAATAAACATCTTCCTTTGTATAAGAAGATATTATATTTAATATGCTGTCAGAACATAATAAAATATTCATTGATGACAATAAAATAAAACCTTTTTTTAATTTTTTAATACTGGACAATTTATTTTGTTCAGGAAATGGCGTTAGTAATCTGTTGCATTTTGGATTTTGACAATAATAATCTCTGTATTTATCATCATCTAAATAAATATTCGAATCATCATATCTTGCAAATATTGCATACCATTTTGGTTCCATATTATTCCTTTGTTGGAGTTGTATATATGCGGGAAAAAGCACCTTGGGTTTTCCATGTACTGTTTTCTCTTACCTATGTTATATTTCTTTTATTATCAATTTGCCATCCTTCCATCAGGATCAACATACTTAACAGGATTATTCCCGGTATAATGATACGCATGCATATTTACCATATTGAAGATTCCATAGTCGACAAGTTGTTTTTTATCGGAAAAACAACCTGTTATTTTTATATATTTTATAGAAGACTTAAATCTAGGGTTTATGGCGATTGATCTTTCGCGTGAATAGTTGGTATGGGGATGGTTTCGAGGTGAGGAGATGATTGAAGAGGATGAAATAGAATTATAAAACTTGATTTGCATTAAAATATTATCTCCACATCTCTGTTAAATCAATACTTACACTATATTCATCTGAATAAGCATGTCTTGGTATATTATTCGTTCTTAATTTTTCAACAGTTACAAAAAAAAAAGGATATATTATTCTATATCTGATAAACAATCTCTGACTTCCTTCCCTGATAACATAAGCGTCATAAGAGCGACCATCACACCATGAAAATCGATTAGTGTTATTAGATTCTAAATAATCCCATCGCATTCTCATGGAATAGCCATTTCTATTTCTATTTACTCGTTTCTGTTTAATTGAAAATGTAAGTTCACCTAGAATACTATTAAATTCTGGGTATATCTGTTCTCCATCAACTCTAATTTCAATAATGTTAATAGCCAATACAGTATTCTCCTGAAATATTCTGTTAATCCCATTATTAACATTATAAGGCAAATGAATAATTAACATGGAATTTCTTCTTTCTAATACTGCTTCATTAATTTGTTGTGCATGTAGAAAGCCTCCAAAAATAAAATTTACTAATAATAAAAATAAATATTTCATATTAGAACCTCCTATCCCATGTTCCTGTTCTGCAGTTTTTATCATTTTATCCAATCAACAGTATTATATTCTGTTTCAATGATTCTGTAAATTAAATCTCTCGCCAAGGAAGGGGAAGAAAAGGTCCACGGATTTACACGGATTCGCACAGATTAATTATTTTGAGAGCTTGTTTTTTCAAAGTGTATGCTCAATTAATTGAGATAAAGACAGAGGCGCATATCTGACATAGGCAAAGTTTTAATTAAAATGGCAGACTGGGAGCGGGAGTGCCAATTTTTCATTTTAATTAACACACACGCTTAATAATTACTTGAAAGAGCGCGGGTAAAAAGGTTTGTGGGCGTCTATGGCGCCCCATTCTGCACGCACAGCGTGTTGTTGTGATAAAATAGTAAGGCGTGGCGCTAAACCAAGTCAATGAGATTATAAATGCGCGAGGACTTTAGTCCGAGTAGTGCGCCCGGACTGCGTGAATAATGCCAGCCAGAAGCTGCGTGAATAAATGCCAGAGCCATTCTAGCCTTTGGCAGGTTTTCGTCTCTGTCTTTTTAATGGTATTTTTAAGCATACGATTTAGAAAGAATTTCAACAAAGGCTTGCTCCCAGTCTGCTGTATCAAATAAATCTATGGTAAATATATCAAAAACCTTGACTTTTGGTTTTCCCTCCATATAATTTATAGTATACACCCGTATAACGGTGGATATTTATGCTTTTTAAGGAGTATTTATGGCAAAAACGGGCAAAATTCTCGCAGCCATTATAATTTATGGGTTGTTTTTCTGCGTTCAAACCTTTGCGCAGGGACCTGAATTGAACAAGGCAGACCTTCAAAGCATTTATGTTGCCCATCTTCAAAGAGAAGGATTTCTTCCCACTGTAGACACAGACGGCGATATTCAATTCAAGGTGGGAGGCGTCAATTATTTTATAATAATCGACGAAAACGACATTCAGTTTTTCCAGATTTATATGGGATTCAATCTTGGTTCTTTTGAAGTCGAAGACGCAATGCAGGCGGCGAATATCGCAAACAGACGTTCAAAAGTGGCGAAAGTTACCGTTTCTCCCGAAAGAATGGTAGTGTCAATCACCATCGAAATTCTTTTAAACACTCCGACCGAATTTGCGCCGATTTTTGCAAGGTCGCTTTCGCTGATCAGAAACGCGGAAAATATTTTCAGGGACAATATCAGGGAAATAAGCTCTGCAAGGGAATAACGATTATTCCAACACTTTTTCAATTTCTCCAATGCAAAACCGCTTAACGGTTTCGATTGTTTCGCATGAATCAAAATCGGCGTTTTTCTTTCTGATAAATGCCGCAAGCGGAAGCAATGTTGTAAAAATGCGTTTTTCTTTTAAATTCAATCTAAAAAAATAATTTTCCTTTTCTTTTGCTTGCGGCAAAGCGGCAATATCGTTTTTATATTCGGATAAAAATTCGATGCCGCCGATTGTTGTTTTGGGCGCATCGTGTTTTTCTTCTCTCTTTGCCGATGTTCGTGGCGGTTGGTTATTCTTTTTTAAAGCAATCGGCGCGCCAAACCCCTTCTCGCAAAAAACCTGCGCTTCCATCGCCGAAATTTTTTCTTCCATTTTGTTTCTGTAAAAGCGAAGGGATGAAGTTTCGCGGTATGTTTGCTCTTCGTTTTCAGGCGCAAGAAACGCGCTGCGGTACAAAAACGAAGAAAATTTCGCTTCCAAAGAAGAAGTGCGTATTTGCCTGTTTGAAAAATACGGATAAACGTATGTTCCCCTTGCGTATGAACTTGCGCCAATATAGGAAAAATCCGCGCCAAAAAGAGTTATCCGTTTTGCGCCTAACGTTTCTGCAAGAGACAGACAAGCATAAGTTACGTTTCCGCCCGAAGTGTCCAAATGGGGAAACGGATGCCATACTTCGCCGATATAACGCGCAAGCGGATGACCGCTCGAACACAATACAGGAGAAAACGAATCAAAACGGGAAAGCGGGGGAGGGCTTGCGATATCCAAAAAAAGAGGGATTTTTTTACTTAAATTGATGCCTGCAAAATGATTGCAACTTATATGCTGGCAGTCAATCGAAACAACCGCGTCCGCTTCGATATTATTGGAACAAAGCGCTCCAAGCGCCGTATCGGTGCAGATAATAAAAACGCCCCGCGATTTTAATTTTTTAAGCGAATTTATCTGACAATCAAGCGAAGGACCTGCGGCAACAATGGCAGCTTCTTCCGTTTTATTTTTTAAAATATTTTCTGTTAATTTGTTATTTGCCTTTTCTTCGTAAAATTTAATGTTTCGTATGATATTTGAAAACCATCGTTTTCCAAAGTGCGCCTGCACGGAATAATCGCCTGTTACGATATCAAGCGCCTGCTGAACCGCTTTGGCGGCATTCTCGAAATTATTTATGTCATGTTCTGTTCTTGTTCTAAGCGGAATCATTTTTAAGCCGCCGTGAAGCGCAGGTTTGTAATTCTCTAAAATAAAATCGAGTGTTTCATTGTTGGAAGGATCTGTTAAAAGGCAAAAACGCTCGTTTTTTAAAAGGCGGGAATAATCTTTTGCCGCAAGAAGCTTTTCAACGCTCTCTTTGTCAAAATCAATGACAAGCACAAATGAGCTGTCAAGTTCAAGCGCAGCTTCGCTTGCATAGCCGCCTCCCAATCCAAGGAGAACGGTAAAGCCGCCTTTGCCGTTTGCCGCAATTAAACGCTGCGCCTCTTTTTTGGGGTCGATCATTGAATGAAGAGGGGATGGGTTTTTATTTTCATTAATAATTGCCGGAACCAATTCTTCGCTTTTGGATTTTTCGAATGTATAGCGTGTTTTATTCATGGGCAATTTCCAGTATGGCTTTTTTTATTTTATCTGCACAGACATTTTCTTCGCCGTTAAACAAAAGCGATGAAAACTCCTGTTTTATGTTTTGCGAATATTCATTGTTGTTTAAGGCGTTTAAAAGTGCGTTTAAAGCCCGCTTTTGACAAAGGGAAGGGTCTTCTTTTGCATTTGCCAAATTAAAATATTGGCATAATGTTTTTTCATTGCCGTTTAATATCGGTTTTCCTTCTTTGAATACGCTTGTTCCCGTAATTGAAAAAATGCGTTTTGGCCATGACAAAATTTGAGTTCTGAACCATGACGCGTAAATGTCCATGCTTTTTCCGTCTTTTATCGCGCCGCTTCGCATAAAGTACTGCGAATATACGGGCAAAAGACGGTTTGCACCGTCAAACAAAATGCTATCAAAAGCGTAAGGTTTTACATGGCTCCTTATGTCGTTTACGGAAAAATCAAGTCCTGCAAGATAAATGTTGCCGCCGCTTAACATAAGCGCAAGTTCCACAGCCGTAGCGGTAACGGTTCCTTTTTGCGGAATCAATACGGACGCAAGAGAAAGCTCGTGAAGAATGACGTTTTGCCAAAAACTTCCGTCATTAATCAACAGGAAAGCGCAGCCGGACATTTGGGAGGGCAGTGCGGCGCATAGGGACAGGGCGAAATACATATCGTCTTTTTTATTTCTTAAGCAGGGATATATGTGCTTTAACGCCCATGAGCCGCCGTCTGTCGCGATTATAAAATCCGGTTTGATGTTATTTGCAGATAACGCGGCGACGGATGAAGATGAGGCAATAATCAAACTTGAACTTTGAGCTTTTTTAATTGTTGGGAGCGCGTTTTCAAGACCGGGACCCGAGCCTGTAATTATTACCTGCAAATCAGATTGCCTGTAAAGAATGCTGCGATTTATAAGAGGGATGTTCCTGAAAAAGTTTCTTACCCATTTTTTGCCGAATGCGGCTGCGGTTCTTGTTCCTGCATCCATTCGCTTTATGAAATCGGCAACCTGCGAAAGCAAACTGACATATTTGGTTTTGTAAAAATTAAGGGAAGGTCTCCATTCAATAATGCGGATGTTTTCAGCTTTGGTTTCTTTTATATTGGTTTCCAGGAATTCCTGAATCGAAGTTGTATCGGCGCTTGTCAATGTCGGAATGTCGTCATGCGCGGGAAAATTATCGACATGAAGAACCAAAATTTTTGCCGTTTTGTATTTAGACCTTAAAACGGGAACTATATAGCCAAGACCCGGTTCGATTAAAATAAAATATTTTATTTCCTCTTTTAAATCAAGAGAATCGACATAGCGCTGCGCCTCCGCCTGCGGATTGTAACGCGAATGAAGCTGTGCGCCAATATTGTCGATTATACGAGCCCCAAGTCCTTAAAGAGTTTCTTGTAAGAATCGAAATATTCCGATTTTGCAAATTCTTCGATCTTTTGTTCCGGAAGGGATTCCAAGAGCTGATCCATGTAACTTAAAATATTTCTAAGTTCCGATCTTAAATCCGACGGAATTTGAAAACCGTTTTGACCGGGACTTGGAGCGGCGGCGGCAGGTGCAACAGCGGCAGGTGAAGGCGCAGGTTCATGCTGTGCGGCAGGCTGGTGAGCCATGGTCCATTCGTCATCTGGTGCAACCGGCAAGGCAAACGGGTCTTCTTCGCCGGCTCCCAGTATAAAATCACCCGTGTCGCTTTCGTCGGCTGCGGACTCTTCGGCAGGTTCTTCAGTGGCACCAAATTCGTCAAGCGAAGAATCATCGGCAAGAGAGTCGAGCGCAGAATCGTCAAGCACAGGTTCTTCAAGCGCCATATCGTCGCCTGCAGGTGCTGCAAGGTCGTCCATTGTAATGTCGTCGCTTGCAAGATCGTCCATTGACAGGTCGTCGCCTGCAATTTCATCGCTTGCAATGTCGTCCATTGCAAAACCGTCGTCAAGCGTAACTTCGTCAAGTACGATATCATCATCGCCGCCTGCATCCGACGAAGCGTCATCCAACACAAGGTCTTCGCTGTCGATGGCATCAAGAGAAAGATCGTCGGAGGTGAATTCTTCGCTTTCGGATGCAATTTCTTCGCCTGCATCGCTGTCAAGCGAAATCTCGTCCGCAACGCCGCCAAGATCGTCTTCTTCCGTGTCTATTGTCAAATCGTCAAGCGCGTTCAAATCAAAACCGGAATCATCCAAAGCCGGCTCTTCCAAATCGTCGTTGGCTGTAATGTCATCGGTTGACAATTCGGGTTCGTCTATTACGGCATCAGAAAGGTCGATAGAAGGCTCTTCCAATAAATCTTCCTGTTCGTCCGCCGCATCTTCGAGCGAAATGTCGTTTTCTTCAAGATAGGAAGTATCATCGGGAGGAAGCGTCAACGGAGTCGCGCCGTCTGCGCGTAATTTTTCAAGTTCGTCTTCATCTTCGCCTTCAGCCAAAGATGCGTCAATTTCGGGTTCTTCTTCTATCTGCTCAAGCGTTATGTCGTCTGCAGTTTCACCTGCCGTTTCGTCTGCGCCGCTTGTAAAATCGGCAAAAGCGTCATCCGAAAGATCCGCCAAAGGAGGCAACTCGGAATCCATTTCGTTTAAAACATTTTCATCGACAATACCGAGCGGTTCATCGTCTAAAGAAAGCGAATCGTCATCATCCAAACTGATTGTGTCGTCAAAACCGATTTCATCGCCGCCCATGTCGATTGTCTCTTCGGTTGTTTCTTCAGTCGTTTCTTCTACGATTGTCTCTTCGATTGCTTCTTCGCCTGAATCAAGCGAATCTTCCAACGGCGAATCTATATCAATGTTAAGCGAGTCAATGTCAATCGGTTCTTCTTCCGGTTCTTCGGATTCTTCTGCGGCAGGTTCGTCAAGCGGAACGTCCTCAAACGAATCGTCGTCAAGCGAAACATCGGCAAACGAATCGTCATGCACAGTTTCTTCGTCAAGGGCAAAATCGGTTTCCGGGGTTTCTTCCGTGCCTGATTCTTCGGTAAAGTCCGCCGAATTCAAAATATTGTCAAGCTCGTCGCCTGTAAGGGCGATTGCCTCGTCGTCATCGTCATCGCCGATTTTAAAACCGGATTCATTTGCCGTTTCTTCTGCAGTTTCCGTTTCAACGCCTTCGCTGCTTAAAATGTCGCTTAACTCATCGCCTGTAAGGGCGATTGCTTCGTCATCGTCATCCGAGAAAAATCCGTTCTTGTCGCCCGAAGGAGCGGAAGAATGCACATTTGCAAATTCTTTTTTAAGGTCTGTAAGTTCGCTTCTTATGGACGAAAGTTCATCCGCAATTTTTTTAAGCAAATGCGAAGAAAGTTCTCCTGTGCCGGAGGATGCGGAAAGAAGATTATCCTGAAGGCTGTCAACATTTTTTTCTATGGAGCTGACAGTGGGAACGCCAAAATCTTCGCTTTCGCCCGAAAAATCGTCGTTTGCAAGATCATCGTCATCCGAAGATGTCTCAAATTCGTCAAAATCCGTATCTTCGATGTTTAATTCTTCCTTGAAGGTGTCGTCGCCGCCCGAGATGTCAAAATCCGTCTCGTCAATCGGCATGTTAAAATCTTCGGTATTTGAAGCGGATAGCGGATTGTCGTCCAAATCAATGCTTATGTCGTCATTGGGAAATTCCATTGCCTGTGATGGAGAAGAGCCTGTATCGTTAAGGTCAAGTACGGCATCGTCAAAATTCAAATCGTCGCTTGAATCTTCATCTACGGGAAGGGCCAAATCATCCAATTCCGAACTGCCGCTGCCTGAAAGAACCTGAGGTTCGCTTTTAACCCATACCCCATATTCATCCAGTTCGTCTGCAGAGCCAAGGTGTCCGCGATCTGAGTATATTGAAGGTTTTTTTTCGTGTGCCATGAACCGCTCCCTAAAATTAACACATTAGGTTAATTATCGGTACTTTTACCCTTTTTCAGTAGTTTATCTCTATTATAAATAATAGAGTATGATTTTGCCGTTGTCAATGCTTAAAGAATAATCGGAAAACAACCGTTAATCGAATAATGAAAATCCAAAAATACCTCGTTGGGATATGGGCAGCTATAGCAATTTATACGCTTCTGTCGTTTTTTGGCGGTCCCAAAGGTATGTCCTCGTACAATTATCTCCTTTCGGAGAGAGACAGGCAATGGAATAATATCGAAAATTTGGGAAATCTTAACGAAGAACTGGAAAGAACAAGAAGCAATTTGATTTATGACCAGGATACCATATTGATTCATGCACGCCAGATGGGTTATGGCTATCATAACGAACGGTTTGTAAGAATAGTCGGGCTTGCAAGCGCGAATACGCCTCCTTCGACAGCCGGAAACATCTATTATGCGGGCGAACCTGCGTTTATTTCCGACAAAAACATGAAAATCACCGCATTGATACTCGGAATGCTGGTTTTTATTTTCCTTTTCATGCTCGAACTCATCGAAAAACGCTCCCGATAGAATTTAATAAAAAGTCCACTAATTTAATAAAAAGTCCACGAATTTACACGGATTTTCACGAATTAAGAAGAGGGAAGAAAAAAACCTTAGTGTCAATCCGTGTTAATCCGTGGATTAAAATAAAAAATCCGTGGATTATAATAATATATCCGTGGATTATAATAATATATCCGTGGTTAATCTTATAGATCAATGCAAACCTTGGCGGAATTCCCGGGCGATTTCGCGTTTTAGGTCCTTTTCCCTGATTCCTGCGCGTTTGTCATAAGCTTTTTTGCCTTTGCAAAGACCAAGTTCGACTTTTACGCGTCTTTTTTTAAAATAAAACGAAAGCGGAATGAGGGTATAACCCTTTTCTTCGACTTTTCTGTGTATTCGCTTGATTTCCTCTTTATGAAGAAGCAATCGCTTTTTTCTGTCGGGCTCATGGTTAAAAACCGAAGAAAACGGGTTTTCGGCGACAACAAGCGATCTTAGCCAGATTTCGCCCGACACCACTTCCGCCCATGCGTCGGGAAACGAAATTTTGCCGTCGCGGAATGATTTTACCTCTGTTCCCAAAAGCTCGATGCCGCATTCATAGGTCTCGTCTATGGAATAATCGTGGCGCGCTTTACGGTTTTGCGCGATAATTTTTACGCCCTCGCTCATAAGGAATCAATCGCAATGCGGAAGGAAATAATCGGCGATGACAAATCGGATGGCATTGATGCCATTATTGCTCCAACGCCTGTTATAGGTCTTCCGCGCAAAACCCGCTCGGGCGAGCCGACTTTTTCTATCGCTTCCTTTGGAGCTGCGAAGTAATTGGGAGTGTAAGCATCCTCGCACCATTCCCAGCCCGGATTTGAAAAACCGTCCATTACCCATGCCGCGGATTCCCATTCCCTACTAAAAGGCAGTCTTGCCCTAAGTCCTGCAGGGAGGTAGCGGATTGTAAACCATTCGCAGAAAGCCTTTGCCGAATACCATGTCATTCCTGTCACTGCATCCGGGTTGGTATTTTCAAAAGGATTTATCGTTATTTCGTCGGGAGCATAATTGGTATGATGAGCGCGCCACTCCTCGTTTTCGTTTAAGAACGTTTCAAACAACGATTTTGGAACGAAAGTATCGCATATTCTGAAACTGCCGCCCAAATTAATGTCAATAAACGTAAGACCGCCATATCGAACTTGACCTCTGACGGCAGGATTCACGGCTATGGCTGCGCTTGATATGCGCTCATTCATATTCTTGTACCAGTCCGAATTTTCGATTTGCGATGCAACAGGCGAATCTGACGGAAAAAGATTGGAAAGCCAATAAGGAGAGGTGTTGCTTTCTGATAAAAATGCCAGCATGTCAGAAATTGAGCCAACCATGGAAAGCGGGGTAGGAGCGTTTCCGTTATTATCGATTAAAATTTTTGCGCGCACTAAGTCCCTTAAAGACGCTCTTGTTGACGCAAAACGGGAAGCCGCTCTTAGAATACCCTCGAATTCTTCCCTGTTGGTTCCTTCGTTTGCATACCTTCCAAGACGCTCGGCTCCTTCGGAAAGGCTCATCGGCACCTGCCAATTGGCAGTCGGCTCACCTGCAAATGTCCACTGCGCGAAATCCGATGCGTAATCCGCAAAGGCTTGTACAGGATCATTTGAATGCAGCGTAAAGGAAATTTCATATTTGCGCGGGAAAAATCTTGACGCAAAAATGCGCGCGCCGATTGTGTGCTGTGCCGACTGACTTTCAAAGCCGGGCATTGCGGCTTCTATTATGTGGGTTCCTTTTGGAACAAAAATTCTGCTGCCGGAAAGACCCTTGTAAACTCCGTCTACCCTGATCGCCGCGTTTTTTGGGTCTGTTTTTACGATTAATACCGAGCCCGGGTTTTTCAAACCATGAGAAAAAAACAAGAAAAAGATTATGATTAGTAAAATGAACGAATACAGTATCGTAAGGTATACGCCCGGGCGCATTCCCATAAAAGGCTTTAATTTGACCTGAATTTCGTTATTATCCTGTTTGTCCTGCATACGACATTATAGTGAATCGATGCAAAAATAAAAAGAGCTGTCCGATTTTGATCTCGAACAGCTCCATGCCCTTGAGGCATATCGGAACTATAGTGATTTGGGAGGGGAACTATAA
>WQSP01000018.1 GCA_009787795.1 Treponema sp. | reverse complement strand
CCCGCTATAATATTACAGAAGACCAGGCTGAACTCCATATCGAACTTGTAAATAAAATTGTTGTCCGCGGAAAATCCGCTCAAAGCGGAATAGCCAAAAATACGGGGCCGTCCCAAGTGCCTGTAAAATTTACGCAATTTCCAAACGGAGAGATAAAAGCCGAAATCGAAGAATCGATTCGCGGCAAAGACGTATACATTTTTCAGGATGTCGAAAACCGCTATCCCGTAAAATTTTCAAGCGGTGTGGTTACCAATCTTTCCATAAACGATCACCTGATGACGATTTACGTCACAGTCGATGCCGCTCTTCAGGCGGGAGCCGAGCGGATCACCCTCGTTATACCAAACTATCCGTATGCGAGGCAGCATAAGGCGAAGGGCAGGGAAGGGCTTACCGCCGCCCGTATCGGCAAAATTTTTGAAAGCCTCGGTGTCAATCACATTATAACCCTCGATATTCACTCTCGTGACATTATGAACGCATTTGACAGGGTAAGGCTTGAAAATCTTCACGCAAGTTATCAAATTATTCAGACATTGATAAAAATGGAAGGAATTTTAAACGACGATTTTGTTGTCGTTTCGCCCGATACGGGAGCCGTAGACAGAAATAAATTTTATGCATCGGCTTTAAAAAAACCGCTTGCCCTTTTGTACAAGGAGAGGGATTATTCCAAACTTGCCAAAGACGCTGCACAGTCGAATATTTCCCAGATACGGCTTTTGGGCTGCGTAAAGGATAAAACAGTCTTCATGGCGGATGACCTTTTGGGAACAGGCGGCACTTTAATCAAGGGTATGCGGCTTTTAAAAGAAAACGGAGCGCGCCGCATTATTTGCGCCATAAGCCTTCCGCTTTTTTCGGGTCCTGCAATTTCACATTTTGACGAAGCGTACAGGGAAGGGCTGTTTTACAGAATAATCGGGACAAATGCCGTTTATCAGGAAGAGGTTAAAAGCAGGGAATGGTTTGTAAATGTCAATATTTCGCGGCTTTTTGCCCATGTAATATCGCGTCTTCATCAAAATCAGTCGGTTTCCAGTCTTTTGGACAATGCGGCAATCATCAACAAGCTGCTTTCCCAGACAAAAATTGCCGAGCCTCAAAACGAACTTCCGTTTGCACATACCGAAAATAATTAGCACCGACACCTGTACGCGCATCAATTGCCGCGGTTGCTTTTGCAATTGCAAAAAAAAACCGCGCCTGTGCGCGGTTTTGGACTATATTAAGAATTAGAAAATTATTTTTTGGCTTTACCCTTTGTTTTTACCGTCTTGGTAGTTTTTTTTGCCGCAGATTTTTTAACAGTTTTCTTTGTAGTTTTGGCCGCCGGAGATTTGCCGGTTTTCTTTCTTTGCTTTGCATACTTTCTGTTTAAATTTGCCTGATAGTCACAGCATGTTTCGCACAGTGTATAGCCTTTTTTTACTTTGCCGCCGCAGCGGGGACATTTCCCCTTCGTAATGCGTTCGTTGTATCGTTCTTTGCGCTGTTCGTTGATTTCTTCTCTGTGGGCTTCACGATACTTTCTTTGTCGTTCCCTGTTTGCCAGACGTGTCTTTGCATCGGTCATTAACTTTCTCTCCTTTGTATGATATATTATATAGTATAGCATATTATAAATTATTTGTATATAGTTTATTTAAATTATTTTTATTTAAGGTTAAAAATGTCATTTTTAAATTTTTTGGATGCAAGATCCAAATTGATTTTTGTTATTCTGCTGACTTTGCCTGTTTTTTTGATTGATACGCTTGTCATGGCGGTTTGTTTGCTGTTATCCTTTCTTTTTATGCGTCTTGCATTTGTTAAAACGCCTTTAAAAGCGAAGCATATCGGGAATTTTACGCTGTTAGCGGTATTTATAATAATCTTGCAGATGATTTTCGCCTCCGGAAATTCTTACATAGTGAAATTCGGCGGTTTTTTTGCGTTAAAACGGGAAGGTTTAATCCTTGGCGTTATTATTTCCTGCCGTCTTTTCGCTCTTGCGCTTCTTTTGCCCGTCTTTACGCAGACGACACCCGCGCACAGGATTGCCGAGGGTCTTTGCTCGTTTGGTCTCAATTACAGAAACGCGTTTATTCTGACGGCAGCTTACAGCATGATTTACCAAATTAAAAACAGGGCGCTTGTAATCATGGAAGCGCAGGCGCTAAGGGGAGGGCGCTTGCGGGGCATTAAGGCATACGCGCTTCTTTTAATGCCGCTTATGTTAGGTGCAATGAGAAAGGCGCAGGAAACGTCTGTCTGCATGGATTCGCGGTCTTTTGGCATATACAAGACAAGAACATGGATCGATAAATCGGTAATGAAGAAAAGCGATTTTTTGTTTATAACTTTTACTGTTATTTTTTGCGCGCTGATGATTTTTTTGAACCGAATAGGGGAATTTAAAATTGAGCCTTATTTGTTTTAAGGATGTGACTTTTTTTTATCCAAAGCGCAAAACCCCCGCGCTCTTAAACGTTAATTTGTCAATCGAAGAAGGCGAAATTTTTGTCATAATGGGCGAAAACACAGCCGGTAAAACGACTTTTTGCAAACTGATAAACGGCATTGCGCCGCTTTTAACCGAAGGCAAAATGTCGGGAAAAGTTTTTACGGACGGCATCGATACAGGCGAATCTTGCGTATCAAAGCTTGCGCTTAAAGCGGGAATGGTGCTTGACGACCCTGATGCCCAGATTTTTACGCAGACTGTTTTTCACGAAGCCGCCTTTGCCCTTGAGAACATTCTTCTTGAACCCGATGAAATTAAATCGCGCGTTAATATGGCGCTTAACGCTGTAGGCTTAAACGGTTTTGAAGACAGGATGCCAAACACGCTCTCGGGCGGCGAAAAGCAGCGTCTTGCAATTGCGGCATGCATCGCAATGAAAGGAAAAATTTTGGTTTTGGACGAACCCTTGTGCCGCCTTGACCCTGACGGCGCGAAAGAGGTGATTGCCGTTCTTTTGGAATTGCGAAAAAAACACAACATGACGATTGTAATGACATCGCATGACAGCGAAGTTGCATCAAAAATCGCGGACAGGGTATGCATTTTAAAAGAGGGAAAAATCGCCGCGCTTGACACGCCCGGAAACATATTTGCAAATAACGAATTGTTATATCAAACCGGCCTCCAACCACTCGAATCTAAAGTCTTCAACTTCTCTTCTGTTCGTATTGGTTCGTGTGGTTCGTGGTTAAAAGAAAAGAAAATTGAAATTAAAAATTTATCTTTTAAATACCCGAATGGGATTGGAATACAAAATATAGATTTAACAGTGGAAGAAAATGATTTTATCGCGCTAATCGGGAAAAACGGATGCGGCAAAACCACTTTGATAAAAAATATCGCGGGTCTTTTAAAGCCTGCAAGCGGTGAAATATTTATAAACGGAAAAAATTCAAGGCTTTTAAAAACTTATGATATTGCAAAGGAAATCGGTTTTGTTATGCAAAACCCCGACACGCAGCTTTTTACAGACAGCGTTTTAAATGATATATGTTTTGGATTGAAAAATTTGCGTATGAAAAAAAACGAGATGAAAAAACGCGCGCAATTTGCCCTTGAAGCAGTCGGTTTGCAGAATGAGGCGGATTCGTTTCCTCATGCATTAAACAAAAGCGATCGCACCAAAGCGGTAATAGCGTGTGTTCTTGCAATGGGCGCAAAAACCCTCATATTTGACGAAATTGATGTCGGCAACGATTATAACGGCAATATAAAAATCATGGAATTGGTAAAAGAACTTAACGCGCAGGGCTTTACAATAATCTTTATTACGCATAACATGTTCTTGGCTGAAGGATTCGCAAAAAGAATAATTAAAATGAACAGAGAGGGAATAATATCCGATGAGCGAAGAGAATAGTTTTAAACACCCTGCAATTTTGGCGGTTTGGGCTTCTGTTGTTGCGGCGGGCTTTTTGCTGCCTGCATTTCCGATTATCGGGACAGGCGGAACTTTTTCGTTCGCAAACGTATTAAATCCGTTGTCGGGGATTTTTTTTGGTCCGATTGCAGGCGCGCTTTGTTCTGCGGTCGGCGGTTTTATCGGCACTTTAATTGCGCCTCACACTGCATGGATGGGGCCTGGCACTTTTATAATCGGAACGACAACTGCATTTACGGCAGGATGCATCGCATGGGGAAAATGGCCGCCTGTTACAATAAATAAAAACGGAAGCTTTATTTTTAACGGCGGATTGATTGTTTATTTTGTCGGAACAATTCTTTGGTTTACTCAGGAAATCGGAAGAAACGTGATTTTGCTTCCCGTAATTGTTTACGGACTTGGATTCATCGCAATGATTGCAGGAATTGTTTTTTCGCAAAAATTGTTCAAAAGCAAAAAACGCATTTTAAAGTTTCCCGCAGTTTGGCTGTGTTCTTTCGGCGGCTTATTGGGCGGAGCCACAATCGGAAACTTTTTTAGTTTGGTATTGTATCAAACGCCAAAAGACGTATGGTCCGTAATAATTGTTGCATCTCCGATAGAACGCGCGATTTTTGCGTTTGCGGCAAGTCTTGTGGGCGTTCCGTTAATAACAGGACTTAATAAAATCGGAATAAACGCAGGCCCCAAGGAAGAGGAAAATGAAAATTGACGCGCATGTTCACATAACGCCGCCCGATATAATCGCAAACTGGCAAAAATATGCAAAAAAAGAACAATACTTTGGCATTTTGTCAAACGCAAAACACAATATGTTTGCCTCCGCAAAAGACGCAGTTAACATGATGGAAACGGAAAATTTTGACAAATCGGTTGTTTTTGGTTTTGCGTTCCGCGACATGGGTCTTTGCCGTTATGTGAACGATTATGCAATAGAAAGCGTTAAAAAGCATCCCGACAAATTGATCGGCTTTGCGGTTGTGCCGCCCGACAACAGGGAAACGGCAAAAGAAATTGAAAGATGTTACAATGCGGGCTTAAGGGGGGTAGGGGAGCTTTTCCCCGCAGGTCAGAAAATGGATTTATTAAATGCGAAAAAAACTTCGTCCGTTACAAATACCTGCAAAGAGCTTGATATTCCGCTTTTAATGCATGCAAATGAACTAATAGGACATGATTATTCGGGGAAAACAAATGTGCCGATGTCGCATATTGAAACATTTGTGTCCAATAATCCCGATTTAAAAATTATTTTGGCGCATTTTGGAGGCGGCATAATGTTTTTTGAATCAATGAAAGAAATTAAGGAAAAGTTTAAAAATGTTTATTACGATACCGCGGCAGCTCCTTTTTTGTATGATTGTAAAATTTACGATTGCATTAAAGCGTTGGGTCTTTGCGAAAAAATCCTGTTCGGAACAGATTTCCCGATTCTTGCTCCTTCGCGTTATATGAAAGCTTTTGATAAATGCAGTATGTCTGACGAAGAAAAGAAAATGATTTTTGGCGGCAATGCAATGAAATTATTGGAGCTTAACCCTTCTTGATTATCAATTTTCCCATTATCGCCGTAATTGTCTGCTGAAGAATCAAACTTAAAAGCGTGGGTAATACAGCGGCTTCCGGGAAAAAAGCTACCGCAATTGTCATGACTGCGCTGTTGTTTCTAAGACCGCCCGCAATTACAAGAGACGTGCTTTTTTGATCGCTGCATTTCCCGATTTTTCCAAAAAGTTTGGAAATTAAAAAACCGCTTGAAGTTAAAAAGGCGCAAAGACATGCAACCTTCCAAAAGAGGGGGTTGGAAAAACGCACAAATGGGGAAACGGCGGATGAATTTGCCGCGATAACCGCAAACAGGCAAAGCTTTGCAAAAGGATCAACCCAAGGGCAGATTGTTTGCGGAATTTTTCCCCTGCTTGTTTCGTTTAACGCAACCGCGATAATAGTCGGAAGCACAACCATAAAAATGAGCGAAATCGCAATGCCGCTCATGTCCATTGTAACTTTTGCCCCCATTAAAATTGAAATGGTTGCCGGGACAACAATCGGGGCCAATAATGTGTCCAAAAGAATAAAGGTTAGTCCCAGCGCCTTGTCTCCCTTGAAAATTGCAACCCAGATAAAACCGGAAACCGCTGTCGGGCCTGCGAATAAAAGCACAAAACCGGTGATGACATCGTTATTGTCAAAGACAATGCTTGACGTGCAAAGAGCGGCTAACGGCATGATGACATGCGCCGTTAAAAAGAAAAATAAAATCGGCACAGGCGATTTTGCGGCTTCTCCAAGTTCCCTTGCCGTTAATTTTAACGCGCCTGAAAATGTCATTATGCCGAAAAGGGTGATTACAAACGGACGAAAAACAATAAAAACGTGCGGAAAAAACAAACCGAGCGCGACTGCAAGCGGAGTTGTAACGGGGATGATTCTGTCCATTACATTGTTTATTTTTATCAAACTGTCATTCATATTCTGCGCCAAAAAGTCAGTTTTCCAGAATCGTAATTTCCACTCTGCGGTTTCTGCGTCTTCCTTCTTCCGTGTTGTTGTCTGCATCGGGAAGGGGTTTTTCTGCGCCGAATCCGCGCACAACTATGCGTTCTGCAGTTCTTACATTGCGCGTTATCAAATAATCGGCAACCGATCTTGCCCTTGTCTGCGAAAGAATCATCCGCTCTTCTTCCGTTCCTGCCAAAGCGGTGTGACCTGATACCATTATGTCCCTGTCACGGTAACGGTTTAAAATGGCGGCGATTCTGTCAAGTTTTTCCTGTTCTCCGGGGAGCATCCTTTGTGAGTTTGCGTAAAATTGAATGTTTTCCAAACTTATCGATACGCCTTCTTCCACCGCCCTTACGTTTACATCGCCAAGACCCAAACGGCCGATTTCACCGGTTATTTCCTGAACAAGGCGATCCCTGTTCATTATTGGCGATTCAACAAGTTCCGAAAGGGATGTTCCCCTGAATTCAATCTGATGACCGTTAGACAACACAAACGTTATGCGAAATCTTTCGTCCTGCGCCCTTGGCTGTCCAATGGAGCGATCCCAATAAATAACCTGATCAAACTCTCCTTCGATATTTACGGGATATATGGCGCCGCGCACAGGAGCGGGCGAATACTCGATTCTGTAATTTACAGTAATTGCAGGATACGCAATTTCCCTGTAAAGGCGCTCCCCTATATACTGATAATTTGCCCTAAAGGGAATAACATACGGCTGGGCAATTCCAAACGCGTCACTAAAATCATGAACCTCGTATCCGTCCACGCTCCATCTGTCGCCTGCATTCAAATTTCGGTTTGGAAAAACAGGAACGTTGCGTTTAACGGGCATATAGTATTGCGGCGCAATTGTAAGCGTTCCGAATCTGTCGCGTTCAAATACGGATGAGTACTCTCTTGACCAATTGTAAACGGACACATTCTCTCCCAATCTGTAAGGCGAACTGTAAAACATGCGATCCGATGTTTGAAAGACGGCATTGTGCACGCCTCTTCCGTTTACGACATCCGTTACCTGAACCATGATGCGGTTTAGGGTTTCGCCCCTGTGACTTAAAATGCCGTTATAATAAACATCCTGGCTTGCGACGGAAATTATCCTGTATTGGGTGTTTGCGGTATGGCGAAACTCAAAAGTTTGGCAGTGCGCGCCGATTGGAATAAAAACCAATAAAACAATCGTAATGATTTGCGTTATGCGCAATTTAATTCTCCAGTATTGTTATTTCCACGCGTCTGTTCCGGCGCATGCCTTCTTCCGTTCTGTTGTCTGCAACAGGTCTTTCCGCGCCGAACCCGCGCGTTACGATACGATCCGCGGCGCGCACGTTCCTTGACAATAAATATTCTGCAACTGCGTTTGCGCGCGCCTGCGAAAGACTCATTCTGCCTGCGGGTGTGCCTGCAAGGGCGGTATGCCCCGATACCATTATATCCCTGTCGGGATAACGCATTAAAATTTCCGCGATCCTGTCAAGTTTTTGCTGTTCGCCGGGAAGCATTCGCGCAGAATCCGGATGAAACCTTATGTCGTCCAAACTTATCGAAACGCCTTCTTCAACTTCCCTTACGCTCACGTCGGTGATTGCAAGGCGGGTAATTTCTTCTGCAATTTCCGCCGCAAGCTGAGGTCTGTTCATAATTTCGGCTTCTATCAACTCCGCTTCCGACCTGCCGTTAAACTGCAATATCCTTCCGTCCGACATTTCAAAAGTTATGCGCGAAGTTCCCGTATACGCTTTTTCAAGTCCGTTTTCGCGGTCCCAGTAAATTGTCATGTTATATGTCGATGATATGCGCACGGGATGAACGCGCCCCACAGCTGCCGCAGGACGTGTTTCGACATTGTACGTTACGGAAAACGCGGGATACATTGTTCCCTTCCATTCGCGCTCTCCCAAATATTGGTAAAAAGCCCTGAAAGGAATTCGATACGGTTCCTGTATCCCGAATGCGTCCCTAAAATCATGCACCTCGTGCGCTTCCGTGTTCCATGTGTCGCCCGGTCTCAAACTTCTTCCCGTAAATACAGGAACGTTACGCACCATCGGCATGAAAAAATTCGGTCTTATGGTGATGTATCCCAGCCTGTCGCGCTCAAAAACAGAATCGTATTCCGTTTCCCACTGAAAAACGGAAGCGGCAGTTTGCGCCCCTTCCTGCTGGGAATCGAAAACGACGCGCTCCGACGTTTGATACGTCGCGTTATGCTCTCCCTTGCCGTCGTTTACGCCGGTTACTTCGACCGCAATGCGATTGAGTATCTGCGATGTGTGGCTTAACGTTCCGTTAATCATAACCGATTGATCCACAATCGATAAAATTCTGTAGCGCATTCCCTCGACATGTCTGTATTCAAAATCTTCCGCCGCAAGGTTAAAAGAAAAAAGTGAAAGAGAAAAAATTAAAAACAAAAAAAATATTTTATTCGCTGAATTCATATCTTAGCGCCGAATCGTCAAGAATAAAGACAACCTTTCCCTGCGACAACAGGCGGCGGTTATCATCCGAAGAGATAATCAAAAGGGCGTCGCTTCTGTCTATGATAAGATCCGTAGGAGCAATTCCGAATACGCCGCGCGCAAAAATGCGAAGAGGTCTTTCTCCGACAATTTCGCGTAACTCGGGCGAAAGCCCCGACGGGTGTTCGTTGTTAAAAATACCCGGCACGGCGGAGTAACGAACCATTGCCATGCCGCGGTTTTCGAGTATGTTGCGTTCATAAACGAGATTCATTTCGCTGTCCCAGACTTTGGGGAAAATGCAGGGAACGGGAAGCGCTGTGCTTCTCATCCCGTGAACGGGCAATTCTTCCGCCGCGATGATTATAATTCCGGTATACGCTGCGGCGGAAACGGGATTTAGGGTTCTTATGACTTGGCTTGGACGCGTATGACGAAGAAGCGAAGAAGAAATATTTTCAAGCGTGATTGTATGAGAAGACGTAATTCTTCGCATGTCGGTGGAAAAAGAAGGAGCAACAGAATTTGAGGCGCGGATAAAAGCGTCAATTTCGGCGAGTGTCAGTTCGCCCCTTTCTACAAGGTCGCCGATTGTCGAAGATGAATCAACGCGAAGCGAAAAAATGCTCGACCTTATCAGGTTAAGGTAACCTGCGTTCAAAAGCGCTTCGCCCCGGGTTCTCCCTGCAGGAAGCCTTAAACCTGCCTGAATCATGTCAAGCGAAACATTGGCTCTTATTTGCCGGGCTTCCCATTCGACTGACCCCGAAATGCTCATGTTCGACTGCGCACTTAGTGAAACGCTTGAGATTAAAACAAATATTAAAATTATCGCTTTTTTCATAGCCTCTGATCCCTATTCTATTATCGGCACTCTTAGGGTTCTACCTTCGTGAAGAGTATCGGATAATTGCATGTTATTTGACTGTGCCAAAGCGCCGGGTTCTATGCCGTATCTGCGCCCCAAAGACCAGAAAGTCTCGCCCCGCTGAACCACATGGAAACCGGGCCTTTGAGCCATGGCAGGCGCAGTTGAGCCCCCCGGGGCGGGCGAACCGTCAGGAAATGCGGGGATTATCACCGTTTCTCCAAGACGAAGGACACGCGCCGAAATGCCCGGATTGTGCTGTTCTATCATGTTGAGGGGGGTGCCATAGTGCCTGGACATCGACCATAAAGTGTCGCCGCTTCGCACAATATGATAATGATAGCGTATAAGCCTTAAATCTTCGCGCTGTAAAAGTTCGTTTATTTGCTCCAAATGACTTGTCGGCACTTTTAAACGGTAATTGCCGTCAACAGGGCTTATTCCGTATACGAGCTCCGCGTTAAGGCTGCGAAGAATGCTTCTGTCCAAGCCGGTTTCTTCGGCAATTACGTCGAGGGAAACCTGCCGCGAGAGGGGGATGTCCGTCCACTCAAATCTTTCATGCCATGTATCGATGCCAAACCTTCGCGGCTGTGAAACCACATAAGCTGCGGCAATCAATCTGGGGACAAAATTAATCGTCTCCTGCCTTAATTCCCTTCTTGCGCAAAGTTCCCAATAATCGTTTCTGCCCGTTCTTCTTACAGTGCGCGTAACGGCGCCAAGGCCCGAATTGTACGCCGCGAGGGTAAGTTCCCAGCACCCGAGTCTGCTGTATTCGTCTTCAAGTTTTTGAAGCGCGCCCTTTGTGGACTTAACAAAATCACGCCGCTCGTCAATCAAATCCGACACCCTGATGTTATAGGGAGAGATGCTGTTAAGCATAAACTGCCAAAGCCCCATAGCTCCCGAGCGGCTTCTTGCCGTTATCTGAAAACCCGATTCGATAATCGGAAGATACGCAAGTTCCGGCGGAAGCCCCCGCGCCTGCACTTCATCCTTGATAAAGTGGATATAAAGCTTTGAACGTTCCATAATTGCATTTAACGCCGTAACGCCGCGCACAGACGTATAATATTCGATATAGTGCCGTGTTAACTGTTGGTTAAGCGCATTCTGCGTAAGCAGCGAATTAGGCGCCGGAACAAAAGAGGGAGTGTCTGTAACATAATTGGATTGAATATTGGGAAGAGAAGAGTCGGGGGCAATATTTCGCACAGGCCTCTCCTGCGCATAAACAGTACTAAAAAAGAAATTTACCACAAACCACACTAACAGGCACGAACCTTTGCTTCGAAATCTTAACTTGCTTCCCAAAAAAACTATGACAGTTGTCAGGGAATTCTTTTGTTTAAGAAGAGAATTCGAACAGGATGTTCGTGAAAGAACCGCAGGTTCTTGTTCGTGAGGTTCGTGGTAAGATATTCTTGGATATTCCATTAAAATTTCTCGCCGTAGTAGATGCCTGCCCATTCCCAGCGGCCGTGAATTTCAGGGTCTTGCGGGAAATTAATCTTTCTGAAATACAAGTACCACGTATTTAATGAAATGGACCAGCCTGTCGTGCGCAGAAATGCTTCTGTTGCGTTGGATGAAGCGTCAAGATTTTTTTCGTATCTGATTTTGTTTCCGTACATGAACTGCGCAAGATTAAAAGCGGTCATCCTGATATTTTCCACGTCCATCTGTTCCCACGATCGCGCAAAAAAATTAACCTTTGCCTGATACTGCATAAGCCTGTACGGATCATTGTCTTCAAGCGCGGATTCAACAGCAGCCCTAAGGCGCGGAAGACTTTCAAATGTCCAGTCTTTGGCGGACTTGCTGAAATCGACTTGCTGTTTTGCGTATTGTTCCGAATTGGGATACCCGGGAATTATCGTTCCCGCAAACGGCAGATAATTTGCATACGCCGCAATCGCGCCGTTCCAGTCGCCGACCTGTTCGCAGATTTGTCCAAGCATAAAATACGCAGGTCCAAGGTCTATCTTGTCGGAAAAATTGTTAATCATTTCGTTGTAGTATCTTACAAGACGGCCGGGGTCTTCGTTCAAGTCGATTAAATTTCTTAAACAGACAAGATGAATCGATTCGTCGTTGATAATCAAATCGGGATAATTTTTTATGATCAAATCGAAATAAAGCATTGCAATCGGTTTGGAACCTTGCTGCATGTAAGCGTATGCGATCATCAAATTGTAAAAAGCGTTATAAGGATTCGCCTGATTTCCGATTGTTTCGCCGCTTAAAAAATGAATCAGCCTGTCGTAATCGCCAAGACGCGCATAACTTGCCGCAATTTCGCGGATAACAGCAAACTCGTCCTCGGTGCCTTTTTCTTCCAGACGCAGAAGATTGAAAAGTTCCCTGAATTTTGCCTGTTCTTCCTTTGTGCCCGTGATGTAGTACGGATCGATCCATGCCGCTTCGATTGTGCATGTTACGGACACGAAAAAAACTGAAAAAATTAGCAATAAATTTACTAAAAACCTGTGTTTTTTTGCCTTATCCATTGTTTATAATAGTAGCATTATGCTATGATTTTGTATATGTGATCTTTCCTTTTAGTTGAGAATTTTAGTTAATGGATAATCAAAAGTGGTCATAAAAGTCCAAAAGGGCGCATTTTTACACATATTTTTTACTCTGATACTCGTTTTTTCGGGAAATAACGCCATAATTGCCCAAAGTTCGGGCGGTTTGGCGGAAGAAATCCGCACTTTGACGGAAACAGGCGTATTGTCATCGATGTTGAGGGCTTTGGAGCTGATTCGATCGAACAATTTGAGCGGCGCAGAGTTCGGACGCACCATGACAGGGGCAAATGTCCTATTGATCAGGCTTGTTTACCCCGATACGCCCGCAGCATTGCCTGTAATCGACCTTCCGCAGACATCAAACTATACAAGAATTATCCGCGAGGCGGAGGCGGGCAATTATTCCCGTCCTCCCGAAAATTCATCGGATTTTTTGGCGTACATTCTGCCTTTTTTGGCGATTAACGAGCGAACTCCCGCGGCGACATTGCAAAATGTGCTGCGCGATTTGGAAAATGCCGCGATTTTGCGTCCCGCTTCGATTTTTCCGCATTATTTTACAGGGTTGATTCATGAAAGGAGCAGGCGGCTTCCCGAAGCCGAAGCAGCTTACAGAAGGGCAATCGCGATTTCGGATCAATGTTATCCCGCACAGATTGGAATTGCGCGTTTAAGAAGGCTTGCGGGGAACAACGCCGAAGCTTTGGCGCTTTTTAACGATTTGGCAATTCGTTACCCCGACAGCTCTGAGATTCGCCGTCAGATTGCCACCACTTATTTTGAAAGCCGCGACTGGCAGCGCGCATTAAATGCAGTGGATGAAATTCTCCGCTCGGAACCAAGGAACGGAGACTTCATTTTGATGAGAGCGGCAATATTGATTGAACAGGGTCAATTTGCGCAGGCGAATACCACATTGGACACTTATGTCGCGATAAATCCGAACAACAGGTCGTATCTTTTCATGCGCGCAAGAGTTCAGGCCGAGGGGAACCGCAACCGCGACTCTGCGTTAAATTACCTGCGCTCGATTTTACGCGCCGCGCCCGATGATACCGAAGTGATGGTTTACACTTCCAACATATTGATGGAGTCGTCAAGAACGCAGGATCAGACAGAGGGAAGAGAGCTTCTTGAACGATTGCAGCGAACATCGGGAGCATCCGTCGACGTATTGGCGCTTGGTCTTAGGGACGCAGTTCGAAGAGAAAGCTGGCAGGAAGCGCAGGGAATTTTAAACCGCGTGCTTGCAGCAAGAAGAACGCCGCAGGATTTGACAGATGCATATCATGTCGAGCGAGGACTTGGCAACAATTCGAGGGCGTTCAATTTTGCCCGCGAACTTTACGATCGCGACAATTCCAACAACGATTACATAATCATTTACATTTCCGCATTGATTGATACGGGTAGAAGAGACGAGGCAAGCCGCATGATAGAAGCGCGGCTCGGCGCGGTTGCGGGTGGAGCGTTAAAAAGCCGCTATTTTTTTCTTAGAAGCCGTTTGCACACAAATCAGGAAAACGCATTAAGCGATTTGCGCTCAAGCCTTTTCGAAGACCCAAGAAATCTTGAGGCATTAATAGCCATGTTTTTAATTTATCACAACAGAAGGGAAGAGCGCAGGGCTGTCCACTATTTAAGGCAAGCGCTCGCCATTGCTCCCGATCATCCGCGCCTTCGCCGCTACGAGCGCGAGTATTCAACGCTTTTGGGCAGGTGATCAATACACCGCATAGGGAATTATATCTGTTATCTGCACTCTGAAACGCGCGGCAACCGCCCAGCGGCCCGAATCGATAAAGAAACGCGGAAAAGCGGCAAGGCTTATAAAACCGCGAACTTCCTTTGGACGGTTTCTTTCGCTGTTTCTTAACATTGCGCGAAGGGACGATCTTGCTGCGTCCTCAAGCGCGGTTTTTTTCAACGCAAGCCAGCCGGGGTATTCCTCGACATGGGATGGCGCATAACCTACGCCCTGCGCGTTTCGGATCATTCCTGAGCGCCATGTCTGCATGCGCCGCTGAAGGTGATCGTTTAATTGATAATCCGCCCAAATCCAAAGACGCGAATCGCGCACTTCGACATTGGTGACCCTCATTGCAGGATCGCCTGTCTGTACTGTTCCAAGTTCTTCAAGCTCCAGCGATTCGCTGATTCCTCTTGCCCTCTCTCCAACTTCGTAATAAAAAGACCAGCCGTAAACCATCGCGGAAAAAAACATCGCTGTTTCCTGAAGAGCTCTTCGGCTTGCGGCAGTCATGTCGAGGGGGTATTCGTCGTCAACGTGACCTGCATAAATCGGTTCAAGATCGACATAAACCTCTCCCCGGATTACATAGGGATGGTTTCCCTGTTCCTGCTGCGAATAGGCGCTAAAAAGGGGCATAATGAGAAGGAAAATAAATGAAAACCCGAAAAATCGGCTCATATTTGAATATCGGAGGTTAACCAAGCTCTATTGAACGTTTCCATGCGGCTTCTACAGCGCCAATTACGGCGGCGCGAAATCCGCCTTTTTCCAAAGCGCCGATTCCCGCGACTGTCGTGCCGTTTGGGGAAGTAACCATATTTTTTAATTCGATTGGGTCTTTTCCGGTTTCCCGAACCATAGAAGCTGCGCCAAGCGCGGTTTGCACGGCGTAACTCAAAGCTTTTTCCTTTGCAAGACCTGCGTTTACGCCGCCTGCCGCCAATGCCTCGATAAAAAGATACACGAATGCAGGACCTGAACCGGATAACCCTGTAACTGCGTCCATGAAACTTTCTTCTATAATGTCGACAATTCCTGCTGCCCCAAGAATTTTTTCAAGTTGCGATATGCTTTCTTTGGAAACTTCCTTTGACGGCGAAACGGCGATCATTCCCTTGCCTATAAGCGCGGGCGTATTTGGCATCATGCGCACAACCGGAACTTTTTCTCCGATTGCCGATTGAATTTTTTCGATTGACCATCCTGCCGCCATGGAAACAAGCACAGGCTTGATTTTTTCGCTTTGTCTTTCCTTTACAGCCTGCGCAATTTCAGCTAACACTTGCGATAAAATTTGCGGCTTTACCGCAAGAAATACAAGGTTTCCGGTTTTGGCGGCTTCCGTGTTAGACGCCAAAACTTTTGCGCCAAGCTGTTTTGCCGCCTGTTGTGCCTTTTGCGCGTCTGCGTCGGTAATGAATATTTTGGTTTTTTTTGCACTGCCGCAATTTTTTGCGGCCCCTTTCATGAGCGCAAAACCCATGTTGCCGCTTCCTATACACGCAATTTTATTCATGATTCCATATTTCCTATTTCTTATTTCTTTAGTCTACGCCTGCCGCTTTTCTAAAACGCTTTACTGTCGCGCTTGCGATTGGACGCGCTTTTTCCGCGCCCTGCGCCAAAATTTTATCGAGAGATGGAATGTCCGCCATTATCGCGTCATATTTTTCGCGGATGGGAGAGAGCGTTCTGTTTACGACGCGGAACAATTCTTCTTTTGCCTCGCCCCAACCCATGCCGCCTGCGCGGTATCGCGATGCAAGAGCCGCCTGCTCGTCTGCGTCCGCAAATAATTTATAAAGCATAAAAATCTGGCTTTCGTCGGGATTTTTGGGCTCTTCTACGGTTTGCGAATTTGTTGTTATGCGCATAATTGTTTTGCGCAAGGTTTTTTCGTTTTCGAATAACGGAATTATGTTGCCGTAACTCTTGCTCATCTTGCGTCCGTCAAGCCCGGGTATTACGGCAGAATCTTCCTGAACGCCTGCCTGAGGCACTTTTAACACCTGCTGTTTATAATTGGCGTTTACGGATTGAGCCATATCCTGCGCCATTTCGATATGCTGCACCTGGTCTTTTCCGACAGGAACGATATCAGAATCAAAAATTATTATGTCCGCCGCCATCAATACAGGATATGTAAAAAGACCCATGTTAATGCCTGCGTCCGTATCGTCGCCTTTTTCGCTGTTTTCCTGAACTGCCGCCTTGTATGCATGAGCGCGGTTCATAAGCCCTTTCGCGGTAAATGCCATCAACATTGTCGCAAGCTCAAAAACTTCGGGGATGGAACTTTGCCTGTAAAAAATCACTTTGTCAGGGTCCAGTCCCGACGCAAGCCATCCTGCCGCAACCTGCCTTATGCACAAGTTTAATTCCTTTGGGTCTTTTACAGTATTCAGCGCATGATAGTCGGCGATAAAATAACGCGCATCGTATTCTTTTGCAAGCTCCAGCGCAGGTTTTATCGCGCCGAAATAATTGCCGATGTGCAAATCGCCTGTCGGTTTAATGCCTGTAAGGGAAATCTTTTTCATGAGGATATTTTAATGATTTTTCGCATTTTAGTAAAGACGTATTCATAAGCGGAATAATATGCTAAGATATTTTGTTAACAAGGGAGCAATATTGAAAATAAAACTTGTTGATATAATCATTATCATGATTGCGGCATGCATAGTTTTTTTTGCCGTATACGCAGCATATATAAAACCGCAAGACATGCTGAATAATATTTTGATTCGCGCAAGCGAAGATGAATGGACATTTCCTGTAAACGCCGAAGAAACAATTGTCGTTACGGGGCCGCTTGGAAAAACAATCGTGCGTCTCCATAACAGTTCGGCATGGATAGAGTCTTCTCCGTGCGATAACCAAACATGCATGAGCGCAGGTCTCATTACAAAGCAGGGTCAATGGACAGCCTGCCTTCCCAATAATGTCTTATTAATGATGCAAGGCACAATAAATGAGGATGACGATGTTGACGCGCTCTCCCGATAGGGAAACTGCAAGCAATGAAATTGCAATTTTAGGGGCTTTTTGTCTCTTTCTTTCCGCTATTGAATACATGATTCCAAAACCCTTACCTTTTTTTCGTATCGGGCTTGCCAATCTGCCTTTAATGCTTGCATGTAATTTCTTTTCTTTGCCTTCCTACCTGATTTTAATTTGTATAAAAGTTTTTGGGCAAGCCTTGATTACAGGCACGCTTTTTTCTTATGTTTTTCTTTTTTCGATGTCGGGGACTTTCCTGTCCGCGCTTTGCATGTTCTTTTTAAGCAGGGTTTTTACCGATAAGCGCATTTCGTTTGTCGGGATTGGAACGGCAGGCGCTTTGGTTTCCAATTTGTCGCAGTTATGTTTTGCGTATTTTTTTATTTTTAGGGAAAACGTTTTATACATAGCGCCGCCTTTTCTTGCCGCGGGACTTGTGACAGGAATTGTCCTTGGCATGTTTTGCGCTATTTTCGCGAATAAATCAAAATGGTATTCGCAAATGAAGGAACACGGATTTACACGGAATAATACAGAAAAGTTCCACGGATTAACACAGATTAACACGGATAGGGTTCACGGATTTACACGGATTAACACGGATAGGGTCCACGGATTTACACGGATTTACACGAAGGAAATTAAAATATACGATAAATTTTTCAGCGCGAGGGCTTTGTTTATAACAGGATTGATTATAATGCCGGCGTTTCTTTTTAATCCGAGCGCAGAGTTAAGAATTTGCCAATTTTTGTTTTTTTTGATTTTGGCATGTTTTTCAGGAAGAAAAATAAATTTTTTATATACGATATTGATAATGGCGTTTATTGTCGCCTTTAACCTGATTATCCCTTATGGCCGCGTATTATACTCGATAGGCGCATTTAAAATTACGTCCGGCGCATTATCCGCGGGCATTCATCGCGCCGTTACGCTGCAAGCCTTGATAATGCTTTCCAAATTTACAATAAGGAACGATTTAGCGCTTCCCGGCACATTCGGCCGCCTTTTGGGGAAATCCCTGCAAATATTTACAGAATTGACTGATAAAAAATTGCGCTTAACGAGAAATAATATAATTGCAGAAATGGATGCGCTTTTAATTAATTTAGATGAAGAAAATAATACGCCAAGTGAAATAAAAAAGCATAAAACCAAACCCATTGGGTATGTTTTACTTGCAATTATAGTTTTTTTATCATGGCTCCCATGGGGATTTTTATAAATAATGATTACAAAGGCAGAGGTGAAAACTTAATAAATAAATATTAACAAAAATTCTCCAGTGAGAGCGGGCAGCGCATAGCGTAAAACCTTTGAAGAACCCGCTTTCGGAGCCATTTGCCCACTTAATTTTTCTTGCTTTTTCTCTTTAAGAATGCAGGGAGAAATTAAGTGTTCAAACTTTTATTACCTCATTAAAAAACAGATCATTATTCATTCCTTCATATTATAAACTATTTTTATGATTCTGTAAATAAAACCTCTCGCCATGATGCCATGGAAGCAGAAAGAGGGTCCACGGATTTACACGGATTAGCACGAAGGAAGAAAAGGAAAATAAAACCACGGAGGACACAGAGAACACGGAGTTGCTGTCCGATACCTTCCTTTTTTTCCAAGTAATATTTGCTTATTATCATGACTTTCTTTAGTTTAAGAAAAAGATCGCGGACAAGGTTCGTGAAAATCCGTGGAAATTCGTGGACCATATAAAAATTTCTCGTTTTTTTTCAAAATTCTTTCGTTTTCGCTAAAGCACCATGCACGCTCATGCCATATATAGGCAGAGAATTTTCATGATTTTGAAGGTTCTCTGCCGGGCATCTTTTGACGCTCGGGAAAATCATCTAAAGAGGATATATATGGAACTTAAGGAAAACAGTAAAAGCCGGGGTTTCCCA
>WQSP01000017.1 GCA_009787795.1 Treponema sp. | reverse complement strand
TACAGCCTGAACATTTTTTGCAGGTTAGAATAACGGGGGGGAAGGGGCATGAGTACTAACCTGCTTTTACTTGGCGAACTGTCCAATTCCCTTGGCGCGCGCCTTGTATCGAATTCGCACGATAACGGTTTTTCCTCTGTCGCGATCGATTCGCGCAATGTAAAAGAAGGCGCGCTTTTCTTTGCATTGTCGGGAAACAACTGCGACGGACATTCGTTCGTAAAGAGCGCATTTTCTTCGGGCGCAAGCGCGGCTGTTGTCTGCGAGTCTGCGCTTGAAAGTTTTAACCTGATTGAAATTGCAAAAGAGGCGGGGAAAGATTTAATCGTTGTTCCCAATACCCTGAAAGGATTGCAGGATTCCGCGCGCGTATACCTTGAAAAATTCCCGCATCTTTTAAAAATCGGCATCACAGGATCGTCGGGGAAGACCACAACAAAGGAAATAACCGCCGCAATAATTTCTGCGGAAAGAAATACAATCATGAACAAGGGGAATCTTAACTCGGAAACCGGTCTTCCCCTTTCTGTCTTTGAAGTAAGAGGCGATCATGAAGCCGGCGTTTTTGAACTTGGAATGAACAGACACGGCGAGATTTCGGAAATTGCCGATGTTCTTAAACCAAACATCGCGCTTGTTACAAACATAGGTTCCGCCCATATCGAATTCTTCGGCAGCAAGGAAAAAATAGTTGACGAAAAAAAATGTATTTTTAATTTTCTGCAAAATGACGATACGGCGATTGTTCCTGATAACGATATGTTCAAAGAAAGGCTGACAAGCGGCGTAAACGCAAAAATAAAATACTTCGGCGAAAAATGTTTTGAAGAACTTGAAGGCACAAAGAGCCTTGGACTTGAAGGAACGGAAATAACATGGGCGGGCGAAAAAATAAAATTTGCGCTTCCCGGAAAACACAATCTTGAAGACGCGTTTGCGGCTATCGCAATCGCCAAAGAAGTGTGTGTCGGCAATAAGGCGATTAAGCAGGGTCTTGAATCGGTCAAGCCGCTTTTTGGAAGACTGGAAATTTTAAAAGGGCGCACAACTGTCATACGCGATTGCTACAATGCAAACCCCGAATCGACGGAAAAAAGCATTGAGTTCTGCGATTCTGTCGATTGGCCGGGAAGGAAAGCGTATGTCATAGCCGACATGCTTGAACTTGGCGAAAGCTCGATGCATGAACATCAAAAGCTTGGAAAACTTTTGGCGGCGAGCATGGCGGAAAAAGTGTTTTTGTTTGGAACCGAAGTAATTGCATCCACTGAAATTTTAAAAAAGAACGGAAGGAATTTTTTTCATACGAACAGAATAAGCGATCTTTCGGCAGAATTGGACAAATATGTAAAATCGGGCGACCTTGTGCTATTAAAGGGTTCGCGCGGCTGCGCATTGGAAAGATTGACTGAAATGCTTACGGGGGCCAACTGATGTTTTATGAATTGATCGAGCATCTTTACAGCGTATTTACTCCATTTCGCGTATTCGGATACTTAACGTTCAGGAGCGCGTTTGCCGCCCTTACTACGCTTTTAATCTGTTTCCTCTTCGGCGGAAAAATAATCGAATACCTTAGAAGATTGAAAATAGGACAGTCTGTAAGAATTGACGGACCTGCGACGCATTTGCAAAAATCGGGAACTCCGACTATGGGCGGCATTTTCATAATATTGTCTGTCATCATCGCGATGCTTTTTTGGGGCAACCTTCAAAACAAGACTGTCTGGATAACGATGGGCGCTTTTTTGGCGTTCGGCATAATCGGCTTTGTTGACGACTATTTGAAAATCAAGAAGAAAAACAGCGACGGGCTTAAAGCATGGGTGAAACTTGCGTGGCAGTTTGCCGCGGCGATTGCGGCTGTGCTTGTCATTTATTTTACGGGCGGCGAAAACATTACCGCGCTTTACATTCCGTTTTTTAAAGACCCGGTTTTTGACATGGGTATCTGGTGGATTCCTTTCGCAGTCCTTTTGGTTGTTGGCGAATCGAACGCCGTAAATTTTTCGGACGGATTGGACGGACTTTTGGCGGGGTTACTGATAGTTGTTTTCCTGACGCTTGCGGTACTGACGTACATAACAGGGCGCTTTGACTTTGCAAGCTATTTGGGCATCCCGTATATCCCGGAGGCTGCGGAGTTGACGGTTTTCTGTCTGGCTGCCGCAGGCGCATGCGTCGGATTTTTATGGTTTAACGCGCACCCTGCGGAAGTTTTTATGGGAGACGTTGGATCGCTTTCGTTGGGCGGAGTGATCGCGGTTGTTTCGCTGATTACAAAAAAAGAATTGCTGATTCTGATTATCGGAGGCGTATTCGTTTTGGAAATCGCTTCCGTGATTATACAGGTTGTCTCTTTTAAGATAAGGAAGAAGAGAGTTTTTAAAATGGCACCACTTCATCATCATTACGAGCTGATGGGATGGTCGGAAACGAAAACCGTTGTCCGATTTTGGATTTTGGGAGGGCTCTTTGCGATTATTGCCCTTTCAACATTAAAGATACAGTAAGGGAAGGCAAATGTATCATTTTGACGCGCAAAGAGCGCAAGACACAAGAACAGTTCACCTCTTTTACTTTTGTGTGATTCTCCTTTTGGGGACAGGTCTTGTCACGCTCTATTCCGCGTCATTTGCGTTTGCCGCACGATTCTTCCATGACGGAAATTATTTTATCATAAGACAACTGATATTTGCAGGTATTGGAGTTCTTGCGTTCTTTGTCTTTTCGCGCATAAAGCTTGAAACATTAAGAAAATTCATTCTGCCGTTCGTAATTGTTGCGGCGTTCCTTTGCATCCTTACGATGGTTCCCGGTATCGGTATAGAACGCTATGGCGCTTCGCGCTGGATCGAAATTGGTTCGCTTTCCTATCAGCCTTCGGAAATGGTAAAATTCATCCTTCCGCTTTATCTGGCGCATCTTTTGGACAAAAAAGCGTCCAGCCTTGAAAGGTTCTCTTCCGGTTTTCTGCCGCCTGTCGTTGTAACCGGATTTTTCTTTGCCCTTATTTACATGCAAAACAATTTTTCCACGGCGGTGTTCATTCTCTTTAACGCGATGATAATCTTTTTCCTTGCGGGAATGCGTTTCCGTTATTTCTTTACCGCAGTTGCGCTTATTGTTCCCATATCCGCTCTTTTGATTTTTACAAAAGAACACAGGGTAAGACGCTTGGTAAGCTTCCTGCGTCCCGAGTGGGACCCGATGGGAGCGGGATTTCAGGTGAATGCAAGCAGGGATGCGATTGTTTCAAGCGGATTTTTCGGAAAGGGAATCGGAGAGGGAACGCGGAAGGTTGGAAGCATCCCCGAGATACATTCGGATTTTATTTTCAGCGCGTATGTGGAAGAGACGGGATTTATCGGCATTCTTTTGTTCTTTGCGCTGTTTGTTGTTTTTGCGGTTCTTGGATACAGGGCGGCAATGAACAGCAAAACGGTTTTTGGCAGACTTTTGGCGGCAGGAATGACAACGATGATTGCATCGCAGGCACTCTTAAACACTGCGGTTGTTTCGGGAGCGCTTCCCGCGACCGGCATTCCGCTTCCGTTCTTTTCTGCAGGCGGCTCTTCTCTTATAACGACGCTTATTTGCGCAGGTTTGATCAGCAATATTGCGCGGAAGAACGGATTAAACACAGGCGGAAGTCCTGTTGACACAAACTATGATTATTCGGAGGAAAAAAATGGGTACTGAATATTACTACATTGACTCCGAAGAAATAAACGCAAGAAAAGCAAAGTCGTCGGGCAAAGTGGAGAAAGGGTTAAAACGACTTTTGGTTGTCGCCGCCGCCATCTTCTTTGCGCAGATGGTTTGGCTTTTCGGCATAAGCCCGTTCATTCCGTTTTCCACAATCGAGGTTCACGGTTTTACGGAGCTTGGCAGAGCCGATGTGCTTATGATAGCCGGTATAGACGACACTTCGTCATTCTTTTCGACCAATGCAAGAGATGTACAGGAAAAAGTTTCTTCCAACATTCTTGTAGAATCGGCAGTTGTAATGAAGCGTTTCCCGGACAGGATTTCAATTTTCCTTACTCCCAGAAAGGCGGCGGCGGTTACGCTTGCAAGTTACAACTCAAGACAGGTGCCGATTTTTATCGACAGGCAGGGTGTATTTTACAAAATGGGAAATTCCACGGAGCTTGGGTCTTGCGATCTTCCGGTAATTTCGGGGATTGAAAATCCGCAACTTAACATGAGACTTCCCGCAAGTCTTGTTACGCTTGTGGAAAGTTTGAGCAATATGGCACAATCTTCGCCCGAGCTATTGTCGGCGGTTTCGGAAATCAGAATCGAAAGAAAGACATGGGACGGTTTCGATTTGGTCATCTTCCCTGTTCACAGCCCGATAAAAGTAAGGGTGGAAAATAATATTTCGGAAGACACCCTAAGGTATATGCTGTTAATGCTGAATGTTTTTGAAAACGATTCAAATCACAATGATTTAAGAAGACCTTCCGAAATAGATTTCAGATCCGGCATGGGTTCATATAAAATTAAGGAGCAGTCCTGATGAGTACCGAGATTATTGCCTCTCTGGATATTGGTTCAACTTGCGTAAGAGCCATTATCTGCGAGCGCGACGAAGACGAAAGCCTCAAAATAATCGGAGTGGGGAATCGTCCGTCTACAGGTTTAAGAAAAGGCGTAGTTGTAAATATAGAAGCCACTCTTCGCGCCATTGCTTCCGCGATAGAAGATGCGGAAATGATGAGCGGTCTTGAAGTGACAGATTGCTGGACTGGAATAGGCGGAAATCACATTAACGGAATAAACTCGCGCGGTGTTGTCGGCGTTGCCGGAAAAAAACGCGATGCAAGAGAAAGGGAAATAGGACAGGACGATATCGATCGCGTAATAGAAGCCGCAAAAGCGGTGGTAATTCCGACAGACAGGCAGATACTTGAAGTGATTCCTCAGAACTACAAGGTGGATGATCAAAAAGGGATCAGAAATCCCATGGATATGATTGGAGTGCGTCTTGAATCCGAAGTGCATATAATTACATGCACGGTGACAGGCGCGCAGAACCTTGTCAAATGCGTTAATCGCGCAGGCTTTAGGGTGAACGAACTTATTTTGCAAACGCTTGCCGCAGGACGCGCGGTTCTTACCCAGGATGAAATGGATTTGGGCGTTGTGCTGATCGATCTTGGCGGCGGCACCACGGATATTCTTGTTTATGTCGAGGGTACTCCCTATTCAACATATACGATTCCCGCAGGCGGAACGCAGGTTACAAGCGATATTTCGATCATTAAAAACATTTCTTTGGACAACGCGGAAAAAATCAAGATCGAAGCCGGCTGCTGCTGGGATGGAATGCTTGATGAAGATGAAACTGTAATAGTGCCCGGTATCGGCGGAAGAGCGCCGATGTCGATTCCGCGTTCGCAGATTCTTGCGATTATAAAACCCAGAATGGAAGAAATTTTCAAACTTGTAAAACAGCATTTGGATACGTTAAATCTTCCAAGACCTTTGGGCGGAGGTGTGGTTTTGACAGGAGGAGGCGCTCAGCTTTCGGGCGTTGTGGAGCTTGCAAACAAAATTTTAAAATTGCCGTCGCGTCTTGGATGCGCAATTCCAACAATGCAATTGGGCGGGCTTGTGGAAGAATACAGAACTCCATCTTATGCAACGGCAATCGGGCTTGCGCTTGAAGGGGACAGAAGGGGAAGCATTGACGTTTCTGCCGGAACAGGCAGACAAATACAAGGTGACAAAAAGAGCGGTGCTCTTATCGATAGATTAAAAACCTGGTTAAGGGAAGAATTCCTGTAAAAAGGACAAAAGGGGGGGGAAATGAATGTTTTAGCGGTATGTGAAAACAAACCGGGCGCACAGTTAAGGGCAGACGGCTCAGAGGTATTGAAGGTGCTCCAGTTTAAACCACAGGAGACGGTTACATCAAGCACAGAGGGACAGGCAAGAAGACAGGATGTGCCTGCGGTCATTAAGGTGATTTCCGCAGGCGGCGGCGGAGGTAATGCGTTAAACCGCATGATCGAAGCAAGGCTTTCAGGCGTGGAATTTATTGCAGCCAACACCGATATCCAGGATTTGAACAAGAAAAGCAAAGCTGATGTCAAAGTGCAGATCGGCACAGAGGTTACAGGCGGAAGAGGAGCAGGCGGCGTTCCCGAAAAGGGGGAAAAAGCGGCAATTGAGGATCAGGTTGCAATTGCGGAAGCGTTAAAAGGCGCAGACATGGTTTTTGTCACTGCCGGAATGGGAGGTGGAACCGGAACAGGCTCCGCTCCCGTTATTGCAAAAATCGCAAAGCAGCTTGGCGCGCTTACTGTCGCGGTTGTTACAACTCCTTTTGAATTTGAAGGCCGATACAAAATGAGGCTTGCAGAAGAGGGAATTGCAAAACTTCGCGAAGAAGTCGATACATTAATCGTCATTCCGAATCAATATCTTTTTAAGATTATCGACAATACAACTTCATGGAACAAGGCGTACCTTATGGCCGACGAAGTTCTTTGCAGGGGAGTCCAGGGAATTTCCGAGCTTATTACCGAAACAGGTTTTATGAATACGGACTTTGCCGATGTGGAAACAATCATGAAGAACAAGGGCGATGCTCTTATGGGTATCGGTTTTGGCACAGGCGAAAACCGCGCATTGGATGCGGTTGCAAGCGCAATTGACAATCCGCTTCTTGAAGATACATGCATAGACGGCGCAACAGGCGTATTGGTAAACATCAAGGCGCCGGAAGACATCACAATGGTGGAGATCCAAAACATCGTAAAATCGATTAAGGAAAAGTGCGACCCGGAAGCGCATATTATTCAAGGCTTGAATATCGATCCCGAATTCGACAACAGCATTCAATTGACGGTTATCGCTACGGGTTTTCAAAGCGCAAGATATAACGGCGTAAAGCAAACTGCGGCGGCAAAAACTGTAGATTCCGATTTTATCGATTACAACGAATATGTAAGGATGGTTGAAAGGACGAAACGTCCCGAATATCTTTCCTATCTTCCGCAAAAAGAATATCAGGACGATTTGGATGTTCCGTCCGTGATTAGGAAACACAGTTATCACAACGAAGAAAAACAGGTTTTGGAAACAGCGGAGACATTATAATTGGACAAGAAGGAATTGCTGACAAGATTCAGTTCAAGACTAATTGCAATTGAACGCAGGGCCATTTTGACAAAAGATTGTTACGCTTCGGAGATTAAACGTTTCCTTGCATTTTTGGAAGCGCATGATATTTCTCTTGAAAATGCGTCCGGTGACAATCTTAGTTCGTATATTTCCATGCGAAGAAACAAGGAAGAGATTGATCCCCGTTCCGTATCCAAAGCGGTTTCCGCACTAAGGTCGTTTTTCAGGTTTGCAATGGATGAAAAACTTGTAAAAAGCAATCCTGCTGAGCTTTTGGAGATTCCAAAAAGAAAAGCGCGCCTTCCCGAGGTTATGGACAAGAATGCAATCGAAGAACTTCTGGATTTAATCGAAACCGAAAATCCCGCAGGAAGACGCGACAGGTGTCTTTTTGAACTTATTTATTCTGCGGGACTTCGCGTATCGGAAGCGTCGGGATTGAATCTTATGGATGTCGATATTGAAGGCGGTATTGCAAAAGTCAGGGGAAAAGGAAACAAGGAGCGTATTGTGCTGTTTGGAAAAGAAGCGGGCGATGAGTTAAAGCAATATATCAGTTTTACCCGCCCCATTCTTGCCGGCAAGACGGAAAAAAGCCATGCGCTTTTCCTGAACAGAAACGGAAAACGGTTATCCAGAAAAGGCATTTGGAAAAATTATGCAAAGCATGCGCTAAAGGCGGGAACGTCTTCGCATATTCATACATTAAGACACAGTTTTGCGACAGGGCTTTTGGAAGGTGGAGCGGACTTGAGAACCGTCCAGGAATTGTTGGGACATGCGGACATATCCACAACGCAAATTTATACGCATGTGAATACGGCAGTGTTAAGGGAAAATCACAGGCGTTTTCTTCCCAAATTGAACATGGCAGGCGCAGGCAAGGGATTGACATGAAAAGAATAAAGGATTTTTTTATTGCAATATTGATTCTTGGCGCTGTCGGGCTTTTGATTTATTACATTTATCAAAGCGGAAGCATAAGGCAGAACAGGGAACTTGCAAAACGCATTGCAGAGTTAAGTCCAAGAGGCGGTCCTCCCGAAACTCTCGAAGGTTTAAAAACCGCAATTGCGTTATACGAAGATCAGATAGAAAGAAACATAAGGGAAGCCGCCCAAACGGGGGTTTACTGGAAAATTCTCGGAGTAAGGCTTGCCGACAATAAAATGGACAGACTTGCTCTTGACGCTTTTGAAAGGGCGATTCAATTTAACAATCAGGATGCAAGCCTTTATTATTTTACGGGAGTGTCGGCAGCAAAAGTTGCAAAGGAAATTGTCGGGTTTGGCGCCAACAGCGAAAGAGAAAGGGAACATTTTTTCAGGTTGGCTGAAAATTCTTACCTTAAGGCATTGGAATTGGATGTTACATACACAAGACCCATGTACGGTCTTGGCGTATTATATGTTTTTGAACTAGAAAATCGCGCTCAGGATGCGATAATTCATTTGGAACGTTATCTGCAAATTTCAACTTCTGACGTATCCGCCATGTTTGTTCTTGCAAGCGCGTATTATTTGACCGAAAATTATTCGCGCGCAATAGAGCTGTATGACAGAATATTGGAACGAACAAGGGATCAGGAATTAAGAAGGGAAGCAATGGCAAATAAAGATTTCGTTCAGGGGATGTTATATGACTAACCGCGGCTTGTTGGATTTGATTATTTCTCTTTTGCCGGATTTGAAAAATACGGACAGGATAATGCTTTTGATGGCATTTGACACGGAAGAACAGTTGTTTGTACAATCAAAAGGAGATATCGAAGAAATCCTCAAGCGGCAATTAAAAGAATATTGGGATATCAGCGAATACAGGGACAGGGCCGACAGAATCGACAACATCTGCAAAATGAGATCGATTAAATGGGTTTCGTGGGCGGATGCCGAATATCCGCCGCTGTTAAGGGAAATTTACGACCCGCCTTGCGTTCTTTATTACAGAGGCATTCTTCCAAACCCCGAGAAATCGCTTTTGGGAATGGTCGGAACAAGAAAGCCAAGTCCCGCTGCGGCGGAACAGGCGTATAAAATTGCAGGTAACATCGGAAGAAAAGGCGTATCCGTAATATCGGGTCTTGCCCTTGGCATTGACGCTATGAGCCACAGAGGCAATTTGATTTCAGGCGCGCCGGGATACGCGGTTTTGGGAAACGGAATAGACGAAATCTATCCCCATTCAAACAAGCCGCTTGCAAAACGGATATTGGATTCAGGCGGAGCCGTAATTTCCGAATATGCGCCCGGGATTCCTCCATGCAAATGGACATTCCCCGCCAGAAACAGGATTATTTCCGGGTTGTCAAGAAGCGTTTTAATTGTAGAAGCGCCAAAAAAATCCGGCGCGCTAATCACGGCAGGTTTTGCACTGGAGCAGGGAAAAGACCTTTGGGTTGCATCGTCGGGCGTTCATGAAGATTCCTTTAACAGGGAAGGAACAATCAAACTTGCTTACGACGGCGCGGACATTATCACATCCGCGTGCGATGTGATTGACAGATGGAACGGGGCTGCAGACACGCAGCCTTATAACGGAATATATGAAGAAGAAATGATTGGAAGATCCAAACTTGTCTCTTCTATGGCGGATTTCTTAAATATAGAATTGTAAGGATGTATTATGGCAACTAAAACGACTGCAAAAAAGAGCGCCCCAAAGAAGAAAGCCGCAAAGCAGGATAAAAAAATTCTTGTTATTGTGGAATCTCCCGGAAAGGTAAAGACAATCGAAAAATACCTGGGTCCCAGTTACAATGTAAAAGCGTCAATGGGGCATTTAATCGATCTTCCAAAATCAAGAACCGCAATTGACGTTGAGCATAATTTTGAACCGGAATATATCACCGTTCGCGGCAGGGCTAAAATACTAAAAGAACTGCAAATGGATGCAAAAAGGTCGGGCAAAGTGCTGCTAGCATGCGATAATGACCGCGAAGGAGAGGCGATTGCGTGGCATTTGAGAAACGCGATTACCGCCAAAACGGATCAGGTTCCGATAGAGAGAATAAGTTTCAACGAAATCACTCCGCAGGCTGTGAATGATGCCGTGTTGAATCCGCGAACAATAGACGAAGCAAAAGTTGCGGCCCAAAAAGCGCGGCGTGTTTTGGACAGGCTTGTAGGATATAATCTTTCTCCGCTTTTATGGAAAAAAGTAAAGAACGGACTTTCTGCAGGAAGGGTTCAGTCTGTCGCGCTTCGTCTTATCTGCGAAAGGGAAAAAGAAGTTGAAAGTTTTATTCCCGACGAATACTGGACTCTGGAAGCCGATTTTAAGGCCGGAAAAACGCTGTACACAGCCCAACTGATGCATTGGAACAATGTCAAACCCGATCTGAAAAACGAATCGGAAGTAAAATCGATAATAGAAAAAATCCAAAACAACGACTGCATGGTTTCCGATATACGCGAAACGGAAAAGACAATCCGTCCCAAAGCGCCTTTTACAACGTCGCAATTGCAGCAGACTGCGGCAAACCGTCTTGGGTTTACTTCGCGAAAGACAATGCAGGTTGCGCAATCGCTTTATGAAGGCGTTCAGATAGGTTCGTCGCGTGTCGGTTTGATTACATACATGCGTACGGACAGCGTTCGCATTTCCAACACCGCATTGGAAGAGGTGCGCACATGGCTTGGAAAAAATTGTCCGAATGAACTGCCGGAAAAACCGATTGAATATGCCGTTAACAAGAATTCGCAGGATGCGCACGAAGCAATAAGACCGACATATACTGAATATACGCCCGATTTCATAAAGGAATATCTTAACAAGGATCAGATTCGCCTGTATACGATTATTTGGGAAAAATTCGTTTCGAGTCAAATGACAAATGCAAAAAGCAAAACCGTAACTGTGGATATCAGGGTAAAGGCCGGTGACGACGAAGGTCTTTTCCGCGTATCCGGAAGCAAATTGGTGGAAAAGGGTTTTTACAAGGTAATCAAGCTTCTTTTTTCCAAGGATGAAAACGGCGGTTCGTATCCTGCGTTAAAATTGAACGAAAAGGTAAATGTGGAAAAATTCAGAAGCGATCAGCACTTTACCCAGGGACCTGCGCGCTATTCGGACGCGACAATCGTGCGCACTTTGGAAGAAAAGGGAATAGGACGCCCCTCAACTTATGCGGCAATTATTTCCACGCTGCTCGATCGTTACTATGTTACAAGATCAAACAAGCAGCTTGCTCCCACAGTTTTGGGAAAATTGATTTATGAAGTTTTAATCGAACATTTCCCGCTTTATATAGACGCGGATTTTACGGCGACAATGGAAACAAAACTTGACGCAGTTGAAGAAAGCAAGGTGAGCTGGCCCGAAATGATTAAAGAATTTTGGGATCCGTTCAAGGCTACCGTGGATGAGGTAAGCAAAACAGTTGAATCGTACAAAGGTACTTTGGACGAAGTGACAGATCATGTTTGCGACAAATGCGGAAAACCCTTTTTAAAGAAACTCGGACGCTTTGGATTTTTTCTTGCATGTTCCGGGTTTCCCGAATGCAGAAATACAAAATCGATTCCTCTTGCAAAATGTCCCAAATGCGACGGTGATGTCGTTTCAAGGAAAAACAAGGGAAGGGGCAGGGAATTTTACGGCTGTACAAATTATCCGGAGTGCGATTTTATAAGTCACTTTAAACCGATAAATCAGGATTGTCCCAAATGCGGATTTTTCATGGTGGAAAAATTCGACAAGAAAAACGGTACGCATAAGGTGTGCATCAACCCCGAATGCGATTATTTGCATTCTGCGGAAGATGCCCCGGAAGGAAGTGAAGAATGAGCACAATAAAAGAATATATGCAGTATCTTCAGGCGGTGCGAGGGTGTTCGCAAAGAACGCTTGAAGCATACGGAAACGATCTTTTCAGATTCGAAAATTACTGCGACAATCACGGCATAATTCCCGACAATGCGCAAAGTTTTGAAGTGCAAAAGTTTATCGCCGATTTGACGGCGGAAAACATGGCGGCAACAAGCGTAAACAGGCATTTGTCTTCTGTCCGCGGTTTTTACCGCTGGATGATCCGCTTTAAAAAAAGAAAAGACGATCCTTGCTATTCGATTCACAATATAAAAACGCCTGTAAAGCTTCCCTCGGTTTTATGGGAAGACGAAATGGCGGACTTTGCGTCTCTTCCGGATACCGCAGGCATTCTTTGGCCTGTAAGGGACAAGGCGTTGATAATGGCAATGTACTCTGCAGGACTTCGCGTCAGCGAAGTTGTAAGTTTAAACATGAAAGACATTTCCCCTTCCATGGAAGAGGCAAAGATAACGGGAAAGGGCGGCAAACAAAGAATGGTGTTCTTTTCCGACGAGACAAAAGAAGCTATCGCGGAATATCTTCCGCAGCGAAAGGCGCGTTTAAGGATGGAAGGAACAGACGGAAAAAAACTTTCGCTTTTTATAAACAGGAAAGGAAAACCAATATCGGTACCGGGCGTACGCTGGATAATTTCGCGTTATTCAAAACATTCGGGACTTGGAAAAAACATTCATCCGCATTCTCTGCGTCACAGTTTTGCAACCCACATGGTAAACTCGGGCTGCGATGTTCGCGTTGTTCAGGAAATGCTGGGTCACTCAAGCATTTCTACAACTCAGCGTTACACCCATGTAAATATAGAAAAAATGAAAAATGTTTACGCAAAAGCCCATCCGCATGCAAAAAGGAGCAAGAGGTGAAGGAAAAAATCAGGTCTACGACAGTTATTGCCGTAAGGAAAGACGGAAAGGTTGCCATGGCAGGCGACGGACAGGTTACAATGGGCAACACGGTCATGAAAAACAACGCGCGAAAAGTGCGCCGCCTTATGGACGGAAAAGTTCTTTGCGGTTTTGCGGGAGCAACTGCCGACGCATTCACGCTCTTTGACAAATTCGAGGTAAAACTCAAAGAATACTCGGGCGATCTTTTAAGGGCGGCGGTCGAGCTTGCAAAAGACTGGCGCATGGACAGAAACTTAAGGCGGCTTGAAGCGCTTTTGCTTGTTGCGGATGTTTCAAAAACGCTTTTGATTTCCGGAACAGGCGATGTTATCGAGCCTGCGGAAAACGCGCTTTCGATTGGCTCGGGCGGAAATTACGCTTATGCCGCAGCCCTTGCGTTTTTGGAAGGAAGCAATTATTCCGCGGCGGAAATTGCGGAAAGAAGTTTAAAAATTGCAGGCAATATCTGCATTTATACAAATATGCAAATTACATTGGAGGAATTAAATTAACATGGAAGACAAAAAATCGATTGGCGAAAAAAAGTGCGATTATACTCCAAGAGAAATTGTAACGGAACTTGACAAGTACATTGTCGGGCAGGGAAAGGCAAAAAGAGCCGTCGCTGTCGCTCTTCGTAACAGAATAAGAAGGTTAAAGCTTGACCCCGAGGTACGCGAAGACATCGCGCCGAAAAATATCCTAATGATAGGACCGACAGGCGTCGGTAAAACGGAAATTGCGCGCCGTCTTGCAAAACTTGCTGGCTCTCCTTTTATAAAAGTGGAAGCGACAAAATACACGGAAGTGGGATACGTCGGGCGCGATGTTGAATCGATGGTGCGCGATTTGATGGCGGCAGGTTTCCAGATGGTTAAACAGGAAATGCAGGAAGCCGTAACACAGGAAGCCGAAAGAAGGGCGGAAGAAGCCCTGCTTGATCTCCTGCTTCCAACAAACGAAAAAAAGCAAAAGGCAAAACCGAAACCCGGCCCCGTCATGGGACCCATGGGTACGTTTTCGATCAATCCCGAAAATTCAAACTCAAGGATCATTGCGACAACTTTGCAATTCGGAATCCCGCAGATGAAGCAGGGAAATCAGGAACAGATCGAAGACAATCTTAACGATGCAAACGAAAATGCAAACGATACGATTCATGAAGAAACAAAAGAAAACGACGACAAGTTCAAGGCGACAAGGGAAAAACTCAGGGTAATGCTTCATGAAGGCAAACTCAATGACAGAACCGTCGAGCTTACCGTAGGACAAAGCCCGAGCTTCCCGTCATTCGAAATGATGGGCGGCAGCATGGAAGATTTGGAAGCGAGCCTTTCGGGGATTGCAGGCATGTTGTCGGGCGGTTCTAAGAAAAAGGTTGTTTCGGTTCCGCGCGCAAAAGAAATTTTGGTTGCGGAAGAAGCTGAAAAACTTGTAGACAGGGACAAGGTCAGCGAAGAGGCAAGGCAGCGCGTGGAAGAGACAGGCATTATCTTTATTGACGAAATCGACAAGATAGCGGTTAAAGGCGATAGGGGCGGCGGTCCCGATGTCAGCAGGGAAGGCGTTCAGCGCGACATCCTCCCGATTGTGGAAGGCGCGACTGTAAATACAAAGTGGGGGCCTGTAAACACGGATCATATTTTGTTTATCGCGGCGGGCGCCTTCAATGTAAGCAAGCCCTCGGATTTAATCCCGGAGCTTCAGGGTCGTTTCCCTCTTCGCGTGGAACTCGATTCTTTGGGCAAGGACGATTTCCTGCGTATTTTAACAGAGCCAAAGAACGCGTTAATCAAACAGTACACGGATCTCCTTGGAACAGAAGAGGTAAAACTCGAATTTAATAGCGAAGCAATCGAACATTTGGCGGCTCTTGCAGCCGAGGTAAACTCGAAGCTTGAAAATATCGGGGCAAGGCGGCTTCATACCATTATGGAAACGCTTTTGGAAGAGTTGTCGTTTGAAGCCTCGGATATCGCGCCTGCAAACATCGATATAACAGTTGATTATGTCAATGAAAAGCTTGCCGATATCGTCAAGGATCAGGATTTGGGAAGGTACATACTGTAAAGAGAGAGCGGAATTTTGCCGAAATTTGAAATTGAGGAAGGTTTTTATGAATACTTTTGCAAGAACAGTCGATTTGCTTCACAGGGCGATGGATACAGGTACTGTACGCCGTCAGGTGATAGCCAACAACCTGGCAAATGCCGATGTCCCCAATTTTAAACGCACGGAAGTCAATTTTGAAAGCGAACTTAAAAGAGCGCTTGAATCCGAAAGGAAGAGGCCCGCTTTGGAGCTTGCAAGAACAGACGAAAGACATATACCCAATTTTAAGGAAAGGGATTACCGCGATGTGCAAATAAGGCGCGTCCTTGATTACACAAGCACATACAACAATAACGGGAACAATGTAGACCCGGAACAGGAATTCATGCATGCGACGCAAAACCAGATGAGCTATACGCTTTTTACGCAGGCGGCCGCCTTTGAGTTCAGTCAGGTAAATCAGGTATTGAGAGGTTAACAAATGGGAATTTTCAGTTCGATAAATATCGCTTCTACAGGATTGACGGCAAACAGGTTAAGGCTTGATACAATCGCCGACAACATGGCAAATGTAAACACGACAAGAACGACAGAAGGCGGAGCGTTTAAAAGAAGCCGCGTTATCATGAGACCGATCGCGGAAAGCCCGTATTGGAGATCGCCGTATCTTCCCGACAGTTTGGACAACGGACTTGGAAAGGGCGTTCGCGTTGTCGAAGTGCAGAAGGATCGATCTACAGAACCGCGTTATGTTTATGATCCCACTCATCCCGACGCGTTTTTGACAGGACCGCATGAAGGATATGTTGAAATGCCAAATGTCGATGTTGTTACGGAAATGGTTGACATGATTTCCGCTTCAAGATCGTACGAAGCAAACGCGGCAATTATCGAAGGATCAAAAATGATGTTCCAGCGCGCATTGGACATAGGCTCGAGATAAATGAGAAATAAGAAATAAGATATAAAGAATTGGGGGGGATTATGAAGATTTTCGGTACAGACGCTTTTATACCTGCGGGAGCATTGGTTGATTATTCGACAAAGATGACACGGACAGATTCAAAGCACATGCTGCCGCCCGACAGTCCGTATTCGGGAAGCGGAAAAAATATTCTGCATTTAAGGGATACGGTCGGAGCGCAGGGAATTACAAGAGCGGGAACTTTCGAAGACGCAATGCTTCAGGCGCTTGACAAAGTGTCGGGCGCGCAGCTTAACGCAAGCGATCTGCAGAAAGAAGCGATTATAAATCCGGGTTCTGTTGACATTCATGACATTACGATCGCGCAAGCCGAGGCTACAATGGCTCTTGGAGTGACGCGTAATATTTTAAGCAGACTTGTTCAAGGCTGGAGAGATTTAATCAATACAAGGTAATTAATTCCTTTGGGAGGGGATGATGAATGAATTTTTCAAAAAATTGTTAGCCAGAGCCACTTCGCTGTGGGCAAACTGGTCCAAAACCCAGCGCCTCATTTTTGGCGTTGTGGTTTTGGTCGTGATCGTCGGAATTGCCGCGCTCTTTCGGGTTTCGGCATCACCGATAATGGTGTCCGTGATTAACGCTCCGATAAGGGACGAAGCTGCGCTTGACAGAATTGTTATGCGTCTCAATCAGGAAGATGTCGATGTATCGGTCACGCCTACAGGTCTTGTGCAGGTAAAGGATAACGCAACCGCAAGACGCATGAGGGCAATTCTTATCAGGGAAGATTTGATTCCCAATGGAGTTGATCCCTGGCAGGTTTTTGACAGGGAACGCTGGACATTAACAGACTTTGAACGCAGTGTCAATTTGCGCCGCGCCCAGGAAAGGATGATAATTGAACACCTTAGGGCGATTGACGATATCGATAACGTAATGTTGCAGGTTGCCTGGCCTCCTGACAGGCTTTTCAGAAGGGAGCAGCAGCCTGTAACGGCAAGCGTTACAATCATTCCAAAACCCGGAAGCGATATAACGATTATTCCGCAAAACAGAAAAAAAATTGAAGGCATTCAAAAACTCTTGCAATATGCAATTGTGGGGCTTCAACCGGAAAACATCTCAATAAGCGACAACAACGGAATCCTTTTAAATGATTTTGAAGGCATGGCTGCGGCGGACAGACTGGCTCTTATCGGTCAGGAACAAAGACAAATAAGACAATTGGAAACACATTACAGGGACATTATTTTAAGCTCCCTTCAGTCGACTTTTTCCGCCGATCGCGTCAGGGATTTGAACATTAAAGTTGAAATGGACATGTCGCAAAAAAGCATAAACACGCTTGAACATTTTCCGTTTACGATGAGATCAAGAACCCCCGGTCTTCCTTATGACGATTCTGTTTTGCTTGAATCTGTCACTCTCTCAAGATCAACATCCGAAACAAGGTTTGAAGGAACAGGATTCAATCCGGAAGGGCCTGGCGGAGTGGAACCTCATGTTCCTCCGGCTTACAAGGACATGAACAATCTTTTTGGAAGAATGGAGCAGGTTACCAACACGCAGAACGAAGCCATCAATCAAAGCACGACACAGGAAGAGAGAAGTCCTTCATTGGACAAGGTGACTGTTTCCGTAAATATCGACGGCATTTGGGATAAAAAATATGACGCAAAGAGAAATCCGATTGTTCTTCCCAACGGCATGATAGAAAGAGAATACACTCCCGTATCTCCCGAAATTATACGCTCGGCTGTTGAATATATACAGGGCGCCATCGGATACAACTCCGCAAGAGGAGACTCGGTTGTAGTTACAAACATTCCTTTTGACAGAACTTTGGAATTCAGGGCGGAAGATGCCGAGTACTTCAAAAGAAAACAAATGCAAACTACCATTTTGGTTTTTGTTGTCGGTTTGACATTATTATTATTTGGATTTATGCTGTTTAGAATGATCTCGCGCGAGATGGAAAGAAGGAAACGGCTTGCAGAAGAAGAAAGGGCAAGACGCGAACAGATGATGCGCGAGAGTGCAATGGCCGCGGCGGAAGAAGAGGGAATGGACGTATCCATTTCCATGGAAGAACGCTCAAGAATGGAATTGATGGAAAGCGCCATCAATTTGGCAAAGGAGCATCCGGAAGATGCTGCCCAGCTAATCAGAACATGGCTGTTGGAGGAATAAAATGGCAAAATCATTAACACCGAATGCAATAGTGGGCGGCGCAAAGAAAAAAGGCGTAAAGGAATACACAGGACGCCAGAAAGCCGCCATATTTTTGGTAACAATAGGATCGGAAATATCGTCCGAGATATTCAAATATCTGCGTGAAGACGAAATCGAAACTCTCACCTTTGAAATTGCGCGATTGGAAACAATCGACGCGGAACAAAAAGACGCGATATTGCAGGAGTTCCAGGAACTGATGATGGCAAATCAGTTTATTTCTACAGGCGGTATCGATTATGCAAGAGAGCTTTTGGAAAAATCTTTGGGAAGCCAGAAAGCAATCGACATTATCAATCGTTTGACATCGAGCTTGCAGGTTCGTCCGTTCGACTTTATACGCAGAACAGACCCTGCGCATCTTTTGAACTTCATTCAGCAGGAACATCCGCAGACAATCGCGCTTATTCTTGCGTACCTTGAACCGAACAAGGCGTCAATCATTTTGCAGAATCTTCCAAACGAAGTGCAAAGCGATGTTGCGCGCCGTATCGCGACAATGGACAGAACTTCGCCTGAAGTATTGCGCGAAGTTGAACGCGTACTGGAGAAAAAACTTTCGTCGCTGTCAAGCGAAGACTACACGGCGGCAGGCGGTGTTGAAAGCATCGTTGAAATTCTTAACCTTGTCGACCGCGCATCAGAAAAGCAAATTATCGAAGCTTTGGAAGACGAAGATCCGGAACTTGCAGAAGAGATCAAGAAGAGAATGTTCGTATTCGAAGACATCGTTATGTTGGACGACCGCGCCATTCAGAAAGTTATGCGCGAAGTCGACTCGCAGGAACTTGCAAAAGCGCTCAAGTCTGTCGACTCGGAAGTTCAGGACAAGATCTTCAAGAACATGTCAAAACGCGCCGCGAGTATGCTTAAGGAAGACATGGAGTACATGGGTCCTGTGCGCTTGAAAGACGTTGAAGAAGCTCAGCAAAAGATCGTTTCGATTATCAGGCACTTGGAAGATACGGGCGAAATTGTTGTTGCAAGAGCAGGCGAAGACGAATTGGTAGTCTAAGGAAAGGAATACATGGTCCACGGATTTGCACGGATTTACACGAAATGCTTGGAGAAAGCAAAAAAATCCGTGTCATTCCGTGATAATTAGTGGACTTTGTTTTAATTTTATTTTGAGGTTATGCTATGTTAAAGGCTGTTTTTAGACCGAATGAATTGGTAGCGCTTACGGAAA
>WQSP01000016.1 GCA_009787795.1 Treponema sp. | reverse complement strand
ATCGCATCATCCGCCGCAGTTGTCGTTTCCGACATTCCGTTTAACGGACCTGTTGCGGGCGTTCGCGTCTGTCAGGTTGACGGAACATTAATCGTAAACCCGACTTATGAACAGATCGAAAAATCGACAATGGAAATTGTTGTTGCGGGCACCAAAGACGGCATCACGATGGTTGAAGGCGGCGCAAAGGAAGTAAGCGAAGAGCTTATGATCGAAGCTCTCGATAAAGCGCACGCAATGATTAAAGAATTCTGCGCGCTTCAGGAAAAACTGCGCGAGCTTGCGGGAAAACCGAAATTGCCGCTTTCGCCCCTTTCTTACTCGCTTGAAAACTCCGATTCAATCCGCAAAGGCGCGTATCCAAAACTTGAGAAGGCATGTTTTCTTCCGACAAAACACGAAAGAAAAGACGGCATTAAGGCTGTCAAAAAAGAATATGCCGACGCGCACGCCTCGCAGCTTGAAGACGAAAAGCAAAAAAAATTGTTCGATGCGTTATTCGAAGATATGGCTTACGAAATACTTCGCTCTTCAATTTTAAATAACGGAAAGCGCGTAGACGGAAGAGGACTTGAGGATATCAGGAATATTTCATGCGAAACCGCAATTCTTCAGAGAGCGCACGGCTCCGCGCTTTTTACGCGCGGCGAAACACAGGCGCTTTGCGTAACAACGCTTGGAACTGTTTTTGACGAGCAAATTTTTGACGATATCGAAGGCGACAAACGCGAAAACTTCATGCTCCATTACAATTTCCCGCCGTACTCGGTTGGCGAAGTCGGAAGAACCGGAACGGGAAGACGCGAAATAGGACATGGACACCTTGCTCTTCGTTCTTTAAAAGCGATGGTTCCTTCCAAAGAGGAATTCCCGTACACGGTTCGCGTAGTTTCGGAAATTATGGAATCGAACGGCTCTTCTTCGATGGCATCTGTTTGCGGCGGCACTCTTGCAATGCTTCATGCGGGCGTTCCTTTAAAAAAACCGGTTGCAGGAATTGCAATGGGCTTGATCACGGAAGGAAACGCAGGACCAAACGACAGGTTCGCCGTGTTATCTGACATTCTCGGCGAAGAGGATCATCTTGGAGACATGGACTTTAAAGTTGCGGGAACCGCAGACGGAATAACCGGTTTTCAGATGGATATTAAAATCGCGGGCGTAAGCCCCGAGATCATGCGAAAAGCATTGGATCAGGCAAAACGCGGAAGGCTTCATATTTTAAATATTATGAACAAGTGCCTTGATAAGCCTGTTGATCACATCAGCGAATATGCGCCAAAGATTGTAACGCTTAGAATCGACATCGATAAAATAGGCGCTTTAATCGGTCCCGGCGGAAAGAATGTAAAAGCGTTATGCGAACAATACAGCGTCAAGATTAACACGGAAGATGACGGAACTGTCACCATTTTCGGAAAAAACACAAAAGACGCCGAAAATGCAAAAGCCGCCGTTATGGGAATAGCTTCAGACCCTGAGATAGACAGGATTTATAACGGAACCGTCAAGCGAATAATGGATTTCGGCGCGTTTGTAGAAATACTTCCCGGAAAGGAAGGTCTTGTGCACATAAGCAAACTTTCAAGACAGCGCATTGCTCAGGTTACGGACGTTTTAAAGGAAGGACAGCAAATTCCTGTCAAACTTTTGGAAATTGACAAGCAGGGCAGGCTTAATCTTTCGTATATTGACGCGATTGACGCAAAATAGGGTTGCACGCCCAAAAATGGCGGAATGGGTTATTTATGAATGAGGTATTATTAAAAATACTAAAAACCCATTCCGACGTTACGCTTCCCCGATATGAGAGCGAATATGCTGCTGGTATGGACATTCGCGCATATGTTGAAAACGATACGGTTATACCGCCGCTTGCAAGGGCAAAAATTCCTACAGGTTTGCGATTGGAAATTCCTGCAGGGTATGAGGGGCAGGTGCGTCCGCGCTCGGGGCTTGCAATAAAACAGGGGCTTACAGTGCTGAACTCGCCCGGTACAATCGACAGCGATTATCGCGGCGAATTGGAAATAATTCTTGTCAATTTGGGCGAAAGCGATGTTACAATTAAAAACGGAGACAGAATTGCACAGCTTGTAATAGCTCCTGTTGTCAGGGCCGAAATTGCCGAAGCGCAGACGCTTTGTGCAAGCAAACGCGCAAGTTGCGGCTTTGGTTCGACAGGCAGCGTGTAAGGCGAATAAAATGGTAAAAGCAAACGCTTTGGAAAACAGACGCATCATTTCCACAACGCTTTTCAGGTATTTGTTGCACGAAATGCTTTTTACATTCTTAATTTGCTTTGCTTTTTTCTTTTTTATTTTCTTTTGCAACCAAATACTTTTATTGGCAAAGGAAGTTTTGGAAAAGAGGGTTCCGTTTCATCAGGTGGCGCTTTTGATTTTATTCTCTTTGCCCACAATCATTGCAATGTCTGCGCCTTTTGCCTCGCTTGTCGGCACGTTAATGACCGTAGGAAGACTCACATCCGACAACGAGGTTCTGGTCATGCTTTCATCGGGGCTTTCGTACAAAATAATATTTTTTCCGGCAATCATGATGGGAATTATCATTTCCTTATTGTCTTTTTTTACAAACGACGTTTTGCTTCCTGCAGGAACAGTCGAGTACAATAAACTGTTAAGGCGTATTTCCGTTGCGACCCCTGCGATTGTATTGCAGGCAAATTCTGTCAAACGGTTCCGAAACACCGTTATTGTAACAGGCGGCGTAACGGGAAATGTCATTCACAATCTTTTGATTTTGGACAAAACGCAGGACGGCGAACGCCGCATTATTATGGCAAACAAGGCGGAATTGAAAGACGGGGGAAGGGAAGGTCTTTCCCTGAATCTTGAAGGCGCATTTGTTCAGTCGTCGGGAGAAATTGCACGAGAAGACTATGATTACGCAAAATCGGAATTTCTGCAATATTGGGTTTCCAATGAGGACATTATGGTGAATCAAATGTCTGTAACTCCGAGAGAAATGAGTTCAAGAGACGTGCAGACCGTTATCGCACAAAGAATATCGGAATTGAATGAAAGGGAAAACGACAGAAGAATAAGATTAAACAATCAAGCGGCTTCCATGGAAAATATTTTAAGGGCAGGTCCCGGATCCGAAGACTGGAACCGAAGAAACAACAATGCTTCGGCTTTGCAAAGGGAACTTACCGCGATAGAAAACATCAAGAAAGACAGAACATTAAGAATAAACATGATAGAGATAAACAGGAAATTTGCGGTTCCTTTCGGAGCTTTTTTCTTTGTGTTTCTTGCGGTATCGATTGGTTTAATGGCAAAAAAATCCGGACAAACGGTAGGTTTCATTTTTGGACTTCTGATAGCCGTTCTTTACTGGTGCATGCTTTTTATTGGGCAGGCAATGGGACTTAGAATCGGAACTCCGCCTTTCTGGTCAATGTGGCTTCCCAATATATTGTGTTTTGGAGTCGGAATCATTCTTGCGGTAATAAAGGTAAGAAAATGAACAAGGTGATGATTCTGGACAAATATCTGCTTCGCCAGTTTTTCCCGATTTTTTTGGTGGCAATTTCCATGTTTGTTTTTTTGCTTTTGCTTATCGATTTGTTTGCAAATTTAATCAGGTACTTGAACAACGAAGTTCCAATCAAGGTGATTTTGCAGATTACATTTTTTTTTATTCCCAAAAGCATTTCTTACGCGCTGCCAATTTCCCTTCTTTTTGCATCGGCGTATACGTTGGGAGACCTTTATGCAAAAAACGAACTTACAAGCATATTTTCGTCAGGCATACCGTTTTGGAGATTCAGCATAGCCCTTTTGATTGTGGGTCTTCTTGCATCGGTCTTTTCCTTTTATCTTGACGATGTTGTTGTCATACCGACATTAAAGAAAAAAAACGAACTTTCCAGACGCGCTTTGCATCAGCACATATCGGAAACGAATTCCGATATTGTAATAAGGGCAAAAGACGGAAGACTGGTTTATTCTGTCGATTATTTCGATTTTGACAGATTGGAAATCAACGGAGTAAACATTGTGGAGAGGGGAGAGAACGGCGAATATGTAATGCAGATAAGAGCTCCTTCCGCAGCATGGAGCGGAACATACTGGGAATTCAGAAATGCAATTGTGTATAAATATGACGAAGCGGGAATAGTCAGGAGTTATCCTTTGTCAATTACTGTAGATTATAACGAACATCCGGACATTTTCAGAAGAGGTTCCGTAATCATTCAGGATCTTCCTGTAAAAGAGGCAAAGTTGCTTGTTGACGATCTGCGTTCGGCAGGGCTTCCGTATCTTAACGAACAGGCGAATTATTTTCACAGATTTTCGTTTTGCGCAACTTCGTTTGTTGTCATGATTCTTTCCGTTACAATGGGCGGAAGATTCAGAAAAAACATTCTTCTTATGAGTTTGTTTACAAGTTTGGCATCTGCTGTTGTTTACTATATTGCGGAAATGTTGTGCATGGCAATGGCGGGAGCCAACATTATACATCCGTTTATCGGAGCATGGTTTCCCGTCATTTTATTCATAGTAATAGGCGTTAACCTGATTCGGAGCGCAAAAACATAATGCAGTTTGAAATTACAAAAAACGACGAATCGTGCGCCGCAAGAAACGGCATTCTGCATCTGGAACACGGGGAGGTACATACGCCTGTTTTTATGCCTGTCGGCACCAACGGAACCGTCAAGGCGTTAACTTCGGATGACCTGAAAGAAATCGGTTTTAACCTGATTCTTTCCAACACATATCATTTGTACCTGCGCCCCGGAGAAGAAGTAATTGGGAAAGCCGGAGGACTTCATAAATTCATGAACTGGAACAGAAACATTTTGACAGACTCGGGCGGTTTTCAGGTTTTTTCACTTTCGGGTCTTCGAAAAATAAAGGAAGAGGGCGCATGGTTTCAATCACATATAGACGGATCAAAACATTTTTTAAGCCCGGAAAAAGCGGTAAAAATTCAAACTGTATTAAACAGCGACATTCAAATGCAGCTTGATTATTGTTCTCATTGGGGCGCGGACAGAAAAGAAGCGCAAAAAGCATTGAACATTACAAGCGATTGGCTTTCAAGGGCGGTAAACACATGGGAAGAAGAAAAAGCCAACGGGTATAAGGGAAGCCTTTTTAGCATAGTGCAGGGTAATTTTTTTCCCGATTTGCGCAAAGAAAGCGCAGAGGTTTGCGCAGAAAGCGGCACGCCGGGAATTGCTATAGGAGGTTTGTCCGTAGGAGAGCCAAAAGAGCTTTTTTTTGAAACGCTTGCATATACAAGTGAAATGCTTCCGCAAGAAAAACCCCGCTATGTAATGGGAATAGGCACCCCTGAGTATATTTTGAACGCAATTGAGCATGGAATAGACATGTTTGATTGTGTTTTATTGACAAGGGAGGGGCGAAACGGCAGAGTTTACACTAAAAAAGGACCAGTTTCCCTAAAAAAGGCCGAAAATACCCATGATTTTTCGCCGATAGATAAAGAGTGTGCATGCAAAGTCTGCAAAGACTATTCAAGAGCATACTTAAGGCATCTTTTCAAGACAAAGGAGATACTTTGTTCAATGCTTGCAAGCTATCACAACTTGTATTTTATCAACGAATTGGTGCAAAATAGCCGTAACGCTATCAGGGAAAACAGGTTTTTAAAGTATAAGAAAGATTTTTTATCAGTTTATACTGAGGGAGAAAATGATTAAAATACGTATTAATTTCAACACAAACAGACACAGGGGGATACAGGGTGGAAAAACATTTTTGGAATTCTCTGCCGGAGGAGACCGCGCATCCGAAGGATGCAAAGGGCTCCCTAGGCAGATTCCTCCAAAGTTTTTACGTTCTGTAGCCTGTTGTGTCTGTCTGTTTTTTATTAATATAAATTTTATTCATTTATTCGCTCAGCAGAATACCGAAGAATCCCGCCGCGACATTCTCCAATTCGGAACTGAAACGGAAATTGCAAGTCTCATTCAATCGTTAATAGCGGAAAACGCCGATTATCTTGACAATGATTTGATTGCGCTTGTTTTGAATTCCAGAAACCAAAGAATTTTAACAAGCGTTTTCGGGTATTTTGGTCAGCGCGAAAAAACAGGGCTTGAAGCCCGCGCGTTACGCGCAATAACTCAGCGCGAAGACGAAACAAACGAAACAGTTCATGCCGCAATGGATTATCTTGGGCGCGTAAAATCGGCGGAAGCGGTTCCCGTAATCATGGAACTTTTGGATACCGAAGAAAGACGCTTTTTGGCGACAGGGTTTCGCGCCATCGGTCTTGCGTCTTCAGGCAACGAAGAGCTTGCGAATCAAACTGCCGTATTTCTGGTTGAATATTACGAAGAGCGAGACCCTGCAAGCGATTTAAGAAGCGTAATTTTGAATTCAATCGGAGCTACGCGTTCTGCTGCGGGAATTGCGCTCCTTGTCGATATTGCAACCAACACGGACGAGCGTATTCCGCTTAGGATAGCGGCATTGGGCGCGCTTTCCAATATCGGAAACGAAAGGGGACTTGAAGCCATTTTGACATGCATTGGCACAAACGATCCCAATGTGCGTTCCGCCGCAGTCGGGGCTTTGGGACCTTTTACAGGCGAAAATGTTGACAATGCTATTTTGGACGCATTCAGGGATTCTTATTACCGCACGCGTCTTGCGGCGGCTCAGGCGGCGAGGGATCGCCGTCTTGCGGCGGCAGTTCCGTTTTTAAGATTTCGCGCAGAACGCGACGATGTTCCCAATGTAAAAGACGAGGCGATTCGCGCGCTTGGCGCAATTGCAAACGCCGATGCCATTCAAGTTTTGGAAACTCTTTTTACGACAAGAACAAATACGGATCGCGTGCGGATCCTTGCCGCGGACATGCTGATTAAGAACGCCGGCGGAAGGCATTTTACGCGGGTTATCGCCGAAATGGAAGACGCAAGGACAAGGAATCAGCAGAATCTTGTAAACGGTTTTTTACGCGTTGCGGGCGAAGCTGTTGTGGAAGGCGACAAAGCGGAAATTGAAAGCGTTGCAAGACGATTTATGGATTCCGGAAACGTAATGGAAAAACTGTTCGGACTTGATATGGTTTTAAACAATGAATTAAGAGGGTTAAGGGATCAGCTTGTAACTCTTGCAAGAGACAGAAACGAAAGCATTGCAAGAAAAGCAAGACGCATTGCAGAGAGATTAAACATCGAGATTCCGGACGCCTGATAATGCAAGCAAAAAAATTAATCGAACAATGTCTAAAGGACAACCCGTGCGAAATTGAAATTCGTTATGACGAACCCATGAAAGATCACACAACTTTTAAGGTTGGAGGAAAAGCGGATTGTTATATATGTCCTGACGGCGAAGGCTTTCTTTCGTTTTGTACAAATTTATTAACACGCGCAAAGGCGGCAGAGGTACCCGTATTCATTCTTGGAGGCGGCGCAAACATTGTTGTTTCCGAAAAAGGGATAAGGGGAATTACTGTCGATATGGCGGCGTGGAACGGAGAGAGCGTATGGACGCTTTGCTGCGAAAAAGACGAAATTGTTTTTAAAAGCGGAACTGCAATTGATGAAGCGGCAGATGCAGCATGCGCCGCAGGTCTTGGCGGAATGGAATTTCTTGCAGGAATGCCGGGGACAATAGGCGGTGCTGTTTGGATGAATGCGCGCTGTTACGGGAAAGAAATTTCCGACATTTTAAAATGGGTGGAAGTTATCGCAAGGGAAAAGGCATCGGGAGTTAATAATAAGGATTTTGAAATTAAAAGAATCGAAATAAAAAACGGCGAAGGCTTCGATTACAAAAAAAGCCCGTTTCAGGAAATGGATTGCATGATTTTATCCGCCGCCTTCAAATTAAAAAAAGGAGATAAAAAGAAAATGCTTGTCGATATGGAAAACAACAGGCAGGACAGGCAGGACAAGGGCCACTATCAGTTTCCATGCGCAGGCTCCGCTTTTAAGAACAATCACGATTTTGGAAAGCCGACAGGTCAGATAATCGATGAGCTTGGATTAAAAGGTTTTTCAAAAGGTGGTGCACAAGCGGCTCCTTTTCATGGTAATATTATAATCAATACAGGCAATGCAACAGCAGACGATATACGATCATTGATGGACGATATCGCCCTTAAAGTGAAGGAAAAAACAGGATTTGTTCTTGAGCCTGAGATACTCTTTGTCGGAGATTGGAGTTAAGATGCAAAAGTTATTGCCGGTTTTATTTATTTGTTTTTTGATTGTTTCCTGCAATGCGCCCGAAAGCGGAAAAATGATTTTCATAAAGGGCGGGAATTTCATGATGGGAAGTCCCGATAACGAAACCGATCGCGATATTGACGAAATGAGGCGGCGCGTTTTTGTAAGTTCTTTTTATATCGGAAAGTTTGAAGTGACGCAGGGAGAGTTCATGGAATTGATGGATGTAAATCCTTCAAATTTTCAGGGTGATTTTTTGCCTGTGGAAAATATAAGCTGGTTTTACGCAATTGAATACTGCAACAGACTCAGCATGAAAGAAGGCTTGACTCCCGTTTACGGATTTGACGGATCAAACGTGGTGTTTGAAAGAAGCGCAAACGGCTACCGTCTGCCCACGGAAGCGGAATGGGAGTACGCTTCCCGCGCGGGAAAAAAGACCGCGTTTAATACAGGCAGAAAAATTTCGGCGGAACATGCGAATCATGACAACTACATAGGTTCAACATCGGTTGGAGGAAATTATCGCTCCAATTCGTGGGGAATTTACGACATGAGCGGAAACGTTTTTGAGTGGTGCTGGGATTGGTATGGCATATACGATCGAAATGACACAGTTGATCCTCAAGGTCCCGCTGCAGGCCAGGGCCGCGTAATAAGAGGCGGCTCATGGATAAACGGTCAGAATACGCTTCGCAGCGCATACAGGAATTTCTTCCCGCCAGGATCGGGCAATGAAAGAATCGGGTTCAGATTGGCAAGAAATGCACAGTAACCCCTTGCCTCGATTTGTCGAATTTGATAAAATGTCTTACAGCTTAAAATCCGTTTAAGCGGCTTGATTTGTCAAGCAACCTCTTTTCTGACCACTAAAACGAAGCAAAGCGAAGCTTGGTGGTCAGACACAAGGCCATAAGGAGGAACTATGCGCCGATACGAATTAATGGTTATTTTTCCGATGGAAGAAGACCAACACAAAGCGGGAAGGGAGCATTTGCTTTCCGATCTGCAATCGAACGGAGTGGAGGTCGAAAGAACCGATGAACTCGGTGACAAAGACCTTGCTTTTGAAGTAAAAAAAAGAAAACGCGGAAAATATGCCCTTTTGATCATCAAATCCGACCCGTCAAAAATTGTGATTTTGGATCGCATTTTCAAACTGAATGCCAATCTGCTTAAATTCCTGTTTGTAAGAATCGACGAATAGGAGCGGACAATGGCAGACCTGAATCATGTGGTTTTAATAGGACGCCTCACCAGAGAAGCGGAGTTGAAGTACACTGCAGGCGGACAGGCTGTCTGCAAGTTTTCCATTGCCGTAAACCGAAGAAAGAAAAACGGCGATCAATGGGAAGACGAAGCCAACTTTTTCGATATCGTGGTATGGGGAAAGCAGGGCGAGTCCCTTCATCCGTATCTTGTCAAGGGAAAAATGGTCGGAGTGGACGGAGAACTGCGTCAGGATCGATGGCAGCAGGACGGACAGAACAGATCCAAAATTGAAATCATCGCAAACTATATTCAGCTTTTGGGCGGGCAGGGAGGCGGATCCTCAGGCTCGGGCGACAGAAACGATCGCAATGATCGCAACAGCAATCAGGAACCGTCACGCGACGAACCGCGAGATTACAGTTCGTCAAAGGACGACGGTTTTACGGACGATATTCCGTTTTAATTCCAATTATTTTTTAAGGAGCAAATTATGTCAGACGACAAATATTTTGACAACGAGCCGCATTCGCGCCACGACAGGGATCGGGATCGCGGAATGGATATGCAGATGGATGATCGCGACGGCGATGATCGCAGGGGAGGAAAAGGCGGAAAAGTTTTCTTTAAGAAAAAAATCTGCAAATTCTGCGCGCAAAAATTAAAGATTGATTACAAGGAAGCGGATACGCTTCGCCGTTTTATTACGGAAAGGGGAAAAATCCTTCCGCGCAGAATCACAGGCACTTGCGCAAAGCATCAAAGAGCGCTGGCCCTTGCAATAAAGCAGGCAAGAAGCATCGCGCTTCTTCCTTATGTAGCCGAGTGATTCTCAATGATGCCGGAAGAGGAAGACAGATTCGCGGAAAAAGAAAAAGCGAAAACGGTTAATATTGTTGTCTCCGATGATCTTTTGCAGGATGGAAAAAATCCGCCGGGCAGTCAGCTTACAAGAGCGTCATTGATGACAATATTGATTTGTACGTCGCTAAGCGTGATTTTTTTGCGGGTGGGAATTCTTTATCTGTTCTTTCTGGCTCCCTTGGGGTTTGCGGTAATCGCGACAGGATCAATTTGGCATACTTTCATTATTGCATCGGTAACGAACGTTGTTTTGTCTTTGTTTATAATCTCTTCTGCGGAAGTAACGGTAAGCGTATGGTCGTTTTTATTGTTAATAACGGCATTGTTTCTTGCGTTTGTCTGGCTTGTGGGATCAAAAAATTTCAGGACATTGTACAGGCTGATTATCGCTTCTGTTGCGGGAGCTGCAGCTTTTCTGATTGAATTCTTCAATCGGGATTCTGTGTTTTACAACTCGTTTTTAGAAACGGCAAATCTTTTTTCGCAAACTTTTTTAATGTCGCAGGAAACGGAAATTGCCGCCGTAAATCCGATATTCAGGGAAATGACCGACCCGCAGGACACGATGAAAATGATTTCCCGTTTCCTGTTAAGGGGAGGGGCGTTGTTAAGCATTCTTGCGCTTTTATTCATAAACAGGCATTTGGCATTTTCGCTTGTCCGTTTTGTCAAAAGGCAAAGAAACGGCAGAAGTTTGAATGATTTTTATGCGCCGCAGAATACCGTTTGGTTTTTTATAGGCGCTTTGGTTACCATCATGATGTCCGGTTCATTAAGAGTGGAAATCATGGAAATATTGGCATGGAATGTTTTTGTTGTTTGCATTGTGATTTTTATCGCTCAAGGATTCGCGGTATTGTCAAATTTTTTGGAAAGGCGCGGCACGGGTTTTAAAATTGGCATAACGGTTTTGATTATTGCGCTTTTGTTAAGTCCCATAATGTTGGTCGTTTTTGGGGCGCTTTTGATATTGGGTGTTTTGGAAAACTGGATTCCTTTCAGGTTAAAAAAAAAGGAATCGATTTAACCGCCTCATACTCCGAGGCAAACTGATCGCCTGGCGGTCGGAAATTTAACTGCTGCATTTGCAGCTAAAGGAGCTTGGTATGAAAGTTATTTTAAACAAGGATCTTGCAACTCTCGGCGAGGAAGGGGATGTAAAGGAAGTGGCAAAAGGATATGCGCGCAACTATCTTTTTCCAAGAGGAATAGCGCTTCCCTATACGCCAAGAATGATTCAGATTATCGAAAGCCGAAGAGCGGAAATAGAATCCAGAAAAGAACAGAAACGTTTGGACGCAAGGGGCATCAAGGAAAAACTTGACGCATTTGAACTTTCCCTTACAATGCCTGCGGGAGCCAACGGAAAACTTTACGGAGCCGTTACAAATCAAACAGTTGCGGACGAACTTGCAAAGAACGGATTTCAAATCGAAAGAAAGAGGATCGAGCTTGCAGGTAACGGCTTTAAGAGCGTTGGCAAGTACAAGGCCCTGATTAAACTTTACGAAAACCAGTCTGCCGAAATTTCGATTACGATTATTGCTCAGGAAATAAAAACGGAATCGTCTTCTTCAAAACCTGCTGCAAAAAGAGGCAGAAGGGACGAGCAGAAAAAGGATGCTCCTGTGCAGGAAACTGCAGAAGAAACACAATCTTCAAATGAAGCAGAATCTGTTTGATATAAATGGCAGGATCGTTTAAGGACAAAACACCGCCTCATGATGACGAGCTTGAGCAGGCGACGCTTGGAAGTTTGCTTGCAGACAACGAAGCTGTAGCGTCTGCCATTCATCATCATCTTAGAAATGAAGATTTTTATTCGCGTGCAAACTCAAGGATATATGACGCAATAATGAGCCTTGATGCAAAAGGATTGCGCCCCGATATTCAAACGGTTGTTCGGGAATTAAAGCAAATGGGCAAACTTGACGAAGCGGGGGGCGCTTCGTATGTGTCAAGTTTGACGACAGTAATTCCGTCAAGCGCAAACATCGATTATTACGCGCAAACTGTCAAGAATTATTCGCTGAAACGCGCCCTGTTAAGAGTTGCGTCCGAAATCGGGGTTAGCGCTTATGACGAATCAAAAGAATCAAACGAGCTTTTGGAGGATGTGCAGCGAAGCCTGTTTGAATTAAGCGACGAAAGGCAGGTTTTTTCCTCAAAAAAAATCGGCGAAGTTTTAAAACAGGCAATAGAAAACCTTGACAGGGTTATGAAATCAAAAAATCCCCTGACGGGAATTTCTACAGGTTTTGACAAATTGGATTCGATGACATCCGGTTTTCAACATGAAGAATTCATCATAATAGGAGCCAGACCTTCCGTGGGAAAAACCGCGCTTGCTTTGAACATGGCATCCAACATTGCGTTTCATCAGAAAATACCGGTTGCGTTCTTTTCGCTTGAAATGTCCGAGATTGCGCTTGTTAACCGTCTTATAAGCAGCGAGGCGATGGTGCAGGCGCAAAATTTAAGAAGCGGTTTTTTAAGCACGGGCGATTATAAAAAAATCATCGATAAAATGAGCTTGATATATGAAGCGCCCTTTCATATTGTAGACATGCCGAATATGAAACTTTTGGAGCTAAGATCGCAGGCAAGGAAACTTCGCTCCCAGCACCAGATAGAAATCATATTCATAGACTACCTTGGTCTTATCGGGAACGACAACAATAAAATGCCGCGCTATGAGCAGATTTCAGAAATATCAAGATCGTTAAAAAGCCTTGCCCGCGAGCTACATATACCGATAGTGGTTTTATGCCAGTTAAACCGCGACGCTCAAAATGAACTTCCCACACTTGCAAATTTGCGCGACTCGGGTTCTATTGAACAGGATGCCGATTTGGTGCTGTTTCTAAACAGACCGCAGCCAAAGAAAAACAAAAATGACAAGGATGAGGAAAAAAAAGCGCCGACAGATATAATTCCGACCGATTTGATTGTGGCAAAACAACGAAACGGCCCAATTGGGACTGTAAATCTGCAATTGGTGACAAAATACGCAAAATTTACGCCTCTTGCAAAAGAACAAAGGGATGATTAAACGTATATTGCATAAAAAAGGGAAAAATGGTATAATTCTTGAATTGGGGGGTAATATGGCATTTAAAGACGATTACGATTTTAATTTGTTAAAAAATGAAGCGGAAGTCCTTGTAATCCGCGAAATGGAACACCAGATAGGAGCACAAGCCGGCAACATGTGCCGCTGCAACGAATGTATTGTGGACATTGCCGCGATTTCCTTGAATTCGGTAAAACCGCTTTACCGCTTTTCGATCCTTGGAACCCAGTATGCCTCGCAGGCAATGACAGAGCAGACTTATGCCGACAGCGTAAAAAAGGCTGTCAAGGAAGCAATTGTAAAAGTAAGGAAAAACCCGGCGCACGATTAATCATGCGATTGTTTTTTTTATTTAAGAGCGTCATGTCGTAAAATATTTTGCACCGACAGGTAAGAGCGCACGCGAAGGGAAGCGTAAATGTCGTTTTTTGGGCGCTTGCGGAAATCTTCCAGGGATTTTTCGTACATTTCCATCGGTACTCTCATGACGGCAACTTCGTCATTCCTGATGCCGTCCAGATGAAATTCGATGCCGTTTGCGTTTTTATTGTTGTACCAGATGTTTATTTCCTTATCAGGGTAATTTTCGATGGCTTTATCCAGAAGAAAAGATTTTAATGTCTCGATTATTACCGGCTCCAGATTGTCGTTTATTATGGCAAGCCTGTCGGCCATTTCAGGATAGCCTATTACGGTTTCCACCGAGGGGTTTTCTTTTTTATTGCGGTAAAATTCGCCCCTGTCAAGCTCGGGGAGAACTTCCATGTTCAAGTTTTTTGAATTCCAAATAATTTTTATTTTGTATTCGGGCTTGTGTTGTTTTCCGCAAAACGAGCATTTATAGCTCATAAAATTCCCCATAAATATTTTTTCCAAAATTTCGGGGTGAGAATCAAGATCGATTTCTTCCTTGTACTCGACAGAAACATTTGTGCCGCAAAGACAATTAATATTTGTTTTCATGGTATCCTCCCATTAAATATTACTTGGCCGCGAAGAACATTATATCGCCAAACAGAGCCAGAATCATAAGTCCGAAAATTATCACCATACCGCATGTTTGAAAAACAGCAACCGCTTTGGGCGGAATCGGCTTTTTGACAATCATTTCCACAAGGAAAAGAATTATCATTCCGCCGTCCAGAATGGGAAGCGGAAGAAGATTCATGACGCAAAGAGCGATTGAAATAATGGCAAGGAAATTTATAACCATTCTAAAAGCGGTTCCAGCGCCGTGTTCCATTCCGGCTGTCGCCATTTCTCCCATCATGTACGTTATGCGAACAGGACCGGAAACTGCCTGCGTAAGATCGATTCCCATGAATAAAAGACGAAGGCTTGTGATTGTGATTGCAAGGGTTCTGTAACTTTCCTGAACGCCCTTTGCAATTGCGGCGGGAATTGAATACCTTGGCGTTTTATAGACAAGTGATTCCCAAGCAAGACCAATATCGCCTTTTTTATCATCGTCATTCAAAAAATCGTCTTTGCTAAAAACTGCAGTTTTTGTCTCGCCCCCGCGCGAATATTCGACAACAAGCGATTGCAAATCTTCGCTCATGGCTTTTGTCATATCAATCGTATTTTTGAGTTCGTATCCGTTAGCTGTCAGGAAAACATCCCCTTCCCTCAAACCTTCGCGGGAAGCGGGGGAGTTCTGCGCGACAAAGCCCACTATCGGTTTGTTCCACGGGTATATGCCTATTACGCCTCTTCCGTTGTTTTCAAGCGACGGGATTATATCAAGTTCCAATATTTGTCCGTTTCTGTCTACAGTCAGATGAATGAGCTTGTCGGCGCTTACGGCAATGCTTTCGCGAAGCTCGTGAAAATAATTTATGTTTCTTTTTCCGACCTTTATGATATGGTCGCCTGTTTGAAGCCCTGCATAATCTGCAGGTCCCAATTGGCCGCTTATTTCCGATGCAAGGACAATTTTATTTTCTGATGTGTGAATCTCCATTCCCATTCCCCAAAGGATGGAAAGAAGAACAAACGCAAAAAGAAGATTAAAAAAAGGACCTGCAAAACATACAAGGATTCGCGCACCGGGGCTTGCGGCATGATAGGAGCCTTCTTCCGGTTTTATCCCTTGCGCCAGTTTTTGATAAGCCTCGTTATTGTAATCGCTGTCTCCCTGCATTTTGCAATAACCGCCAAGTGGAAACATGCCAAGTCTGTATTCGCAATTGCCGATTTTCTTTTTTAATACGGGTTTTCCCCAGCCAATGGAAAACGCCTCTACATTGATTTTTACCAAACGGGCTGCAAGAAAATGCCCAAGCTCATGAAAAAATACGACAATACCAAGCCCAAGAAGCCCCAACAAAATATTTACAAATACCATACGTCATAATAGCATACTTTAAAATAAAGATAAACCTATAAGTCTTGCTTTTGCGTCGGCATTGAGTATTGTTTCCAAATTCATGCAATCGCCCGAAAAGTCTTCCTGCAAGACGCTTTCCGTTATTCGCGGAATGTCCAAAAAGCCGATTTTGTTTTCCATAAAGGCGGCGACTGCAATTTCATTTGCCGCATTGTATGCGCAAGGAAAAAGAGCGCCATTTTTTGCGGCTTCCCGCGCCAGGCGAAGCATGGGGAATTTTTCCGTGTCCGGTTTGGAAAACTCCAAGGTGAGATTGTCAAAGTCAACCGGTTCAAGAGAGGATGGAGCGGTCAAAGGCCAATAGATTGCGTCATGAATGGGATGGCGCATGTCCGGTTTTGACATCTGGGCGTAAATCACGCCGTTGCAAAGACGAATCATCGAGTGAACAATGCTTTGCGGATGAATCGCAACCTTGATTTTCTCAGGCAGCATATTGAAAAAAAGGCAGGCTTCGATAATTTCCAATCCCTTGTTTGCCATGGATGCCGAGTCTATTGTTATTTTTTGTCCCATGTTCCATGTAGGGTGACAGAGCGCATCCTGTACAGTAACATTACGCAATTTTTCCAGGCTGTAATTCCTGAACGGTCCCCCCGATGCCGTTAAAATTATCTCGCTAATTTTATTTTTTTCGTGTTCATTTCGTGAAAATTCGTGGACAATGTTTTCTCTTTTTAACAAATGAAAAATGGCGGAATGTTCGGAATCGACAGGGATAATGTTTGTATTTTTTTCTTTTGCCAATTGCAAGACATACTTTCCCGCCATGACTATTGTTTCCTTGTTTGCAAGAGCAAGATTGGAACCCGCGTTAATTGCGGCAATGGAAGGTTCCAATCCTGCGGCTCCCGATATTCCGTTAATCGTGATGTCGGGTTTTGATTCTGCGATTGACGACAATAGTTTTTTTTTGCCGTCTTTTTGTGCGGATACGCAAACAGCATTGGGGTATTGTTTTGACAATTCGTCCAGAGTGTCGCTGTTTGAGCGCGATGCAAGGAGGACCACTTCGAACTTTTCCGTATCGCGCGAAATTATGTCAAGGGAACTTTTGCCTATGGAGCCTGTCGCTCCAAGGACTGCGATTCTTATTTTAGATGACATAGAAAAAATAATTGAACAAAATATAATAAATCGGGGCTGCCGCCGCTATCGAATCAATCGAATCCAAAACTCCGCCTCTGCCAAGCATGAAATTGCCCGAGTCCTTAAAATCGCAGCTTCTCTTTATGGCGGATTCTGCAAGGTCGCCCAGAATTGCGGCAACTCCCGTGCATAAACCCAGAACAACGGAAGGAATTAAAATTGAATTAAATATCGTTTTGCTTAATATTTCTGCAACCATCAATTGCCTTACGGAAAAGACTGACGGGAAAAAGAAAGATGCGCACAATGCAACAAGTATCGAACCAGTCATGCCGCCTATAAAACCCGCTATGCTTTTATTCGGGCTGACCGCAATTACTCCCTTGTTGTTTGCTCCGAAAAGAGTGCCAAAAAGCCATGCAAGAGAATCGTTTCCGAAAATGATAAAAAGAAATAAAAGAACCGCCGCAGGATTTCCCCAGCCGCTCATCAGGACAATGAATCCCATGAAAAAACCGGGGTACAGGAAAAGCGAAAAGCATCCTGTTATTCTGCCGGCAATATTTTCGATGTCTTTCTGTTTGGAAAAAATGCGCGACATTAAAGACCAGAGAAGTCCTGCAACAATAAAGCCCAAAATAATTGCCGCCGACAAGGAAAAACTTATTACAAGCGTAATGGAAAGAGGTATTAAAGCCCCAAGTATTCCGCTTTCAACTTTTGAAATTTTTATTTGCTTTTTTTCCAGCATTGTGGAGTATTCGATTGCGCCCACTGCGGAAAAAAAGATGACGACAAGGTTCAAGGCAAGATTGTTAAAATGAGGCAGATACAATACAAGCGCAAAAAAAGCGGGGATTGCGATAATAAATACCAATAAACGTTCAATCAGTTTTTTCATTTTACTCCGCCGAATCTCCTGTCTCTCTTTTGAAAATCGGCAATTGCCGCCTGCAAATCCTCTTTTTCCCAGTCTGGCCACATTTTACCGGAAAAATACAATTCTGAATAGGCACCTTCCCACAATAAAAAATTGCTTGTTCTGTATTCGCCGGCTGTGCGGATTATAAGGTCGGGATCGGGTATATCGGGGTTATCAAGGTATAAGGACAAATCCTTTTCGCCAAAGGATTCTCCGTTTTCTTTTGCCTGCGACAATTTCCTGAATGCCCTGATAATTTCATCCCTGCCGCCGTAATTGATTGCAAGCACTACCTGCATTCCTTCGAAACCTGCCGTATCCGCCACAGAATCCGATATTTCCTTTTGTATGTCGGGTGGGAGACCCGAAAAATCTCCCGTAAAACGCGTTCTTATTTTGTTTTTTTTGCTAAAGTCAAACTCGGCGCGAAGGTACTGCTTTACAAGATCCATTATAAAGCCGACTTCGTCCGCTGCGCGTTTCCAGTTTTCGGTGGAAAAAGCATAAAGGGTTAAAAACCTGATGCCCAAATCGCTTGCCGCTTTGACAATTTTTTTTGCCGTCTTTAACCCTTCAAGATGTCCCTGCGTACGGACAAGGCCGCGGTTCTTTGCCCATCTGCCGTTTCCGTCCATGATTATGCCAACATGTGCCGGTATCGCTGCAGGAACCGAATCTTGCATTGCCTAGACTTCCATTATCTCTTTTTCTTTTTCTTCGAGTATCTTGTTAACTTGCCCTATGTAGTTGTCCGTCAATTTTTGAAGTTCATCCGCGCCTTTCGTCTCGTCGTCTTCGGTTATTTTGGAATCCTTCAAAAGTTTTTTTAACGCGTCATTTCCGTCACGGCGGATGTTGCGAATTGAAACCCTTGATTCTTCCGCATTGTTTTTTGCGGCTTTGACAAGATCCTTGCGTCTTTCTTCGGTCAGGGGAGGAATCGAGATTCGGATAACCTTTCCGTCGTTTGAAGGATTCAACGAAAGTTCGGATGAACGAATTGCTTTTTCAATCTCCGTTATAAGACCCTTGTCCCACGGCTGGATTACGATAAGGCGCGCCTCGGGAACAGAAATGTTTGCAACCTGATTAAGGGGCGATTTTTCTCCGTAAGCGTCAACTCTGATTCTGTCAAAAAGTGAAGCGGATGCTCTTCCTGTTCTAAGAGCGGCAAACCCGTCTTTAAGGCTTGCCACTGTTTTTTTCATCCGCTCTTCGTTAGTTGATATTACTTCCTGCATAAATCAGCCTTCTACGCCGACTCTGTAATAAACATAGTCGGTTACTGCAAGTTTTGCTCCGGCTTTTTTTGCGCATTCTTCGATTGCTTTGGCAACTGTCAATTTTTCGTCTTTTACATAACCCTGTTCCATAAAACAGATTTCGCTCAAATATTTGGTCACCTTGCCGCTAAGAATTCCTTCAAGAACTTTTTCCGGTTTTCCTTTGAGTTTTTCATCCTGTTCCATCTGCACTTTAAAAATGCCTTCCTGCTCTTTAAGCCATGCCTGATCCACTTTTGAGCGATCGATGGCGACAGGATTAAAGGCTGCGATATGCAGCGCGAGGGAAAAAATGAAGGATTTTACTTCTTCATTTTTAAGGACTTCCGGTTTGTCGGATTCGCATTTTACAATAACGCCGATATTTCCGTCGCCGTGAATGTACTGTGTGAGCGATTCGTTTGCGCCGGCTTGAATTCTGCAAAGTCTTTTCAAGCCCATGTTTTCGCGGATTTTTGTCGCCAAATCCTGCACAAGACCCGAAAGCTCGTCGGTTGGCGCATTTATGCCTTTTTCTAGAGCTTCATTTGCGATTTTTTCACCGACCGCGATAAACTCGTCGTTCTTTGCGACAAAGTCCGTTTCCGCGTTCAACTCGACAAGAACAGCTTCCTTGTCGTCTTTCATTTTAATGAATATTTTTCCGTTGTTTGTGGCCCTTCCGGCTCTTTTTTCAAGGGCGGCAAGACCTTTTTCCTTTAATATTTTTTCCGCTTTTGCAAAATCGCCGTCTGTCGAGACAAGTGCGTTTTTGCATTCCATCATTCCCGCTCCGGTTTTTTCACGGAGTTTTTTTACATCGCC
>WQSP01000015.1 GCA_009787795.1 Treponema sp. | reverse complement strand
TGCCTTTCAAAGATAAAATTAACGCATTCGCCGTTAATAAAACGGGTATTGAGAACGATGCGGTTTCCGTCTATGGAATAAGTGCCTCTTTTATAAAGCATGTTATTGTAAAAAAGCTCGAAACTGTTATTATCGCCAAAAACATAATCAACATTATGCCAGCCGTCATTGAATCTCCAAGTACCTGTAAACCTGTTTTCCTGAGCTGGCAAAAAGGAGGAAAAAACAAAAAACAGAAAGGCAAAAAAGGTCAATTTATATAAATATTTCATAGAACAAAACTCCTTTACCAAATTGTCATAGTTAATTTTGAACTTGTGTTGTTCAAATTTTCAATGTTTACAGAGGAAGCACTTCGGCTGCGTCTAAATGAATAAGTTGGATTTTCACGAGCAACTAATGAAAGATCTACTTGGAAGAACTCAACAAAAACAGCTAAAATTTGAGTATGCAAGGCATTAACTTCGGCTCTTGTTCCTGTAAAAGTAAAAATGGAAGAAAGAGCATAAGTAGATTCATAGCGAAAAACCTCAAAAGTATAAGTTTTGCCGTTTTCAAAAGTAATTTCCCGGACAGGAACAGCACCTGATCCGCTTGGAGTAAGGTTTCCATCTTTACCTAGAATCATCATGTCGATAAGGTCGATTAATTCCTGCTCGGTTTGTGCAAAAACAGGCATAAGACAGAGAAAAAGCAATAAAACAATGATTAATTTTTTCATTAACATTTCCTTAATATTTAATGGAATAATTGTACCATGATAATGTCAAGAAAAACAAGAAAAACAGGACATTATAACAAGCTTTTTCCTCCTTATTGTGACTTATCGTCTTATAATAATACTTGTTATACTTACCAGATTACTAATTCCGTTTGATAAAACAGTCCTTCTTCAGTTAATCCAATATACTGCTCATATTAAAAAAACATTCCCCGTATGCACATTCGCAAGTTTTCCCTGCGCTTCCTTAGCCGCGTTTTTTAAGAACGCAGGATCGGTTGCAGGCGCATTCCAGCGGTAATCGGGATGATATGCCGTCAGGTGCCATGGGATTTCCCTGTCCACAGAAGCGATAAAATCCGCCGCGGCGCTAAGCTCTTCTTTGGAGTCGTTTAGGTCGGGCACCACAAGGGTTGTAATCTCAATGTGGACATTTGCTTTATGGCAAAGTTTTATAAAGTTTTTGACAGTTTCCAAATCGCCGCCAAGACAGCTTTTATATGACGCAGAATCGTAACATTTTAAATCGACATTTGCGGCATCTGTTAATTTTAAAATTGCAGATGCGGCAGATTCGTTTATGCAGCCGTTTGTCACAAGCACATTTGCAATGCCGTGTTTTTTGGCAAGCGCCATGCAGTCAAGAACATATTCTATGTGAACGAGAGGCTCGGAATATGTGTATGCAATCGAGGGAGTGTCATTTTTTAAAGCGGCGGAAATAATTTCTCCCGGCTGCATCCACTTTCCGGGGATTTCAGTATTTTGGGAAATGTGCCAGTTCTGGCAAAAAGGGCAGTGCAGGTTGCAGCCCGCAAAACCGAGCGAAAGAATATTTGTGCCGGGCATAAAATGGTAAAGCGGCTTTTTTTCGATCGGGTCAATTGCAAGCGCGGAAATGAATCCGTAAAAGGGAATTATTCCCTTTGCGCCCTTGTTGCCGCGAACGCCGCATATGCCAAAACTTCCGCTTTTTATTTCGCATTTGTTGGGACAAAGATCGCAGCGCACATTTTCGCCTTCCGGGGTCATGAACAAAGGTTTGCGTATAATCTGCGAAAAGGCGGAGGCTTCTGTCATTTTATTTTACTTCGAACGGCTCAAGTTTAACGCCAAAAGCGCCGCGTTTTATCCATAGTTTTACAAACGGAACGCCTTCGCCCGATTCCGTAACTGCGGAAGGTTCTTCTTCGACATAAATAACATCTTCAAGTTTGAACTCCAGGATCACAGGCTCATCGCCCAAAGGATCGCTTACAAGCAGAAGCTTGCCGTTTTCAGACGGATGAACTCTCGAATAGCCCGAGTACGGTACGCCGTCATTTGGATGTCCATTTGCATATTTGGCAATACTGCTTAGCGGCAGCATCTCAAGGTATTTAATATCGTTCACATTTCCCTCCAGTTATTAATATAAAGCATAAATAATTGAATAACAATAAAAATCTTAGTAAAATTAAATATGGAGAAATGCGCGTTTTATTTTCAAGGTGATAATGTACTTGCCCCTTATGAATGGAATGAAACGGAGGCGGAATTATTTGAATTTCCTCTTGAGTTGTCAAAATTGTTTAATTCTCCGGACATTTTTAAATTATTTGCTTTAAATGGAAAAACGGACATGACTTGCGTATCCGTTTCTCCAAAAGACGCATTGCCCAATGGTTGGAAAAGCATCACGGTACGCCGGATTCTTTCCGTGTATGCAGGAAGCGATAATAATAACCTTTCAAATATAATTCGCTCGTGTCATATTGCGCAATGGAAAAGGGAATCGCGTTTCTGCGGAACATGCGGCACAGAAAATGATTTTTTGCCGGAGCATGCCCAGCGTCTTTGTCCAAATTGCGGAAGAGCCGAGTTTCCAAGGATATGCCCTGCCATTATTGTGCTTATAACCGATTCAGAAAACAGAATACTTCTTGCGCACAATAAAAGATTCCGCGCAGGGGTTTATAGTCATATATCGGGTTTTAATGAAGCAGGCGAATCGCTGGAAGAAACCGTAGTGCGGGAGATACGCGAAGAAATAAATATCGAGGTTAACAATATAGAATATATAAAATCTCAGCCGTGGCCGTTTCCGAACTCTTTAATGCTTGGCTTTAAGGCACGGTACTTATCAGGAACAATTAAGCCGGACGGCGAAGAAATCGAAGACGCAAAGTTTTTTTCAAAGGATAGTCTGCCGGAACTTCCAGGCGAAGGTTCTCTTTCCCGCATGATAATTAACAACTGGCTTGCCGAAAAATATTGATATCCGTTCGTGTTAATCCGTGAAAATTCGTGGACTAATCTTTTCGTGTAAACCCTATCTCTCTGTTCGTATTATTTCGATGATACGCCAGTTGCCGTGCCTGTCCGGTCTTAATGAAAGTATGTCGGTTCTGTTCCTTGGAAACCTTTCAACTGGCGACCATAACATGTATTGGGCGCGGTAGATTATCAACCTGTTTTCCCTGCTGCCGCTGATATGCTGAATATCAAGGTCTGTTACGCCGAATGCGTTTTCGGAAGGAAGCTCCCCTCCGTTTTCTCTCCATGTCTCTGCAGGAACAATGGAAGGTGTCTGCGTTATTTCGTAGGATTGCCTTGTTTTTACTATGGCATACAAACTTGTGGCGGCGTTAACGTCAACTTTGGTCGCTCCCTGTATGCACGCCTGCATGAATTGATGATCCAAATTGCTGAATGCCTCGTAATATTTTACGACAACTTTTTCCGCCGATAAACCCCCGGTCGTTGGACGGCGCGCTATTCCCTGCGCTGTCGTAATTGTGACAAACAGCGCAAAAAAAATGCCCACTGCAATACCCATTAACAAATATTTGTTGTTAAGGACAAATCTTCTTGTTTTTATGAATGTATTCTGCTTAAAAAGGTAAAGTTTTTTTTCTTTTTCGACCTGCTCGCTTTTTTCCCGAGATACCTCAATAACGGCATTCTCTTTGTTCATTAAAATTTCCAAAAGCTCGGTAACGATTTCTATGCCGCTTTTTCCCTGCGGCTTTTTTTCGACAGGCAGCATAAGCGCCGATTGAATCAGTCCTGCAAGTTTGCTGTCAATTTCGGGCGCAGCCAAACGAACGGGAAGAAAAATCCCCTCCCTCATGTCCTGAAAAATTTCTCTGGACGGGTAGGGATGGGAGCCTGTAAAAATTTGATACAGCATAATGCCTGCGCAAAAAGCGGTGATGCTCATGCCGATAAGATCGGGGCAGTTGTAGCGATCTAGCTCCATTCCTTCAAGGTAAAGGCAGCGGTTGGATAAGTGTTCGGGAGCAAAAAAGACGCTCCCGTTCGGATTGACAAAAGCCGCGCTCGGATTAAGTGCAGATCGCGTATCGCCCAAAAACATTTTTGCCCTCATCCAAAAGACCAATGCTTTTAACGCGGCGTTCGAATCGTTGTTGTTTAAAATCAAATCGAGCCTTTGTCCCTGAAACGCAGGCCCCCAGACGCGCATCAAATTGTTTGTCTCGTTAACGCCCGAAGGCCTCCATTTTTCGTGAGTGCCGTCGGCGTTTACAACATAACCAACCTCAGTCAGGCTTTGAGACATTTTGGTTCTTGCGAACGCTCTTGGATCCAGCCCGGTTTCGAAACAAATTGCCGGGCTGTCATTGATATTGGAAATATGGATGCTTCGTTCCATTTCGATTCCTAATTTTTATCTTGGCGAATAAAGATAGCGGAAGTACTCCATGTCGGTTGTAAGCGTCTTGTCAAACTTTGGCATGGTTTGACGATACGATTCAATCGCTCTCCAGAAACTGTAAAAATTCGCCCTGTCTCCTCCCGAGTATGCCAATGAATAAATGCGCGCGGCTTCGGCATCGGCTCTACCCATAATTGTCTGAGACTGTTCATAAGCTCCGGATAAAACAGTTTCTTTTTCCCTGTTCATTTTACCCATCCATTCCGCCTTGCGTCCTTCGCCGTCAGAACGATAAGCCATTGCAAGCTGATTACGCTCTCTGATCATACGCGCATAAACGCTTTGGGTAAGCTGCGCCGAATAGCTGATTTGACGCGTTACGATATCGATAAGCTCAATGCCGAATTCCTTCTCAAGGTCCTGAGACGAACGGGCAAGTATCAATTGAGCAAGCTGTCTTCTGCCTTTGGTAATCGGTCTGTGGTTCGATTCGTTTTGCGCGGGAGAACCGATTTCTTCCACATTGATGTCAACGGTAATATCGATATCATCGCCGCCAAGAACTTGGGTACCTGCGCGTTCCGTAATAATGTTTGAATTGCGAACCGATTCGATCAGCGGGTTTTCGGCAACTACCGTTCTAACCGACGATTCAATGATTCGTCCAAGTCTGTCAATTGCGGTAGCTTCAGTTTTTAGCGACTTGTAGAATGTGCTTGGATCCGAGATGCGCCAACGCGCCACAACATCGACAAAAATGTACTGTCCTTCCGCTGTGGGAATCAGTTCCGGAGTTCCGCTCCATGCCATAATCTTTTTGGGGTAACGGACAACTTCGTCGATAAAGGGAATCTTCAATTTGAGACCTGCGTCCGTAATAACCCTTTTAAGAGTTCCCAACTGAATGATAACCGCCTGTTCGCCTTCGTTGATTACAAAAAACGGACCGGCAAGAAAAAGACCGATAATAATTGCGGCAATAACAATTAAGGTTGTATATATTTTTTTCATTATCTTGCTCCTCTTTGCATATTCAACAAGGGCAGGAAGTTGTCAAGATTGCGGTCGATGATTGTCATGCCCTGTTCGTTTTTGAACACTTCCTCGATCATTTCATAATACAAACGCTGTCTTGTAATTTCTGGCGCTCTGCTGAACTCGGCATACACCGAATTGAAACGCGCCACATCGCCGTTTGCCCTGTTCACGCGCTGCATTGCATATCCTTCCGCTACCTGAATTATCTGCTGGGCTTCGCCCCTTGCTTTCGGGATTTCCGCGTTGTATGCCTGCTGACCTTCGTTGATTAGCCGTTCCCTGTCCTGTATCGCTTTGTTTACGTCTTCGAACGCTTCCTGTACGCTTCCCTCGGGAGGGGTAACGCCCTGCAGTCTTACGCCGATTACATTGATGCCAAGGTTGTAAGTGCGGAACGTATCGTTCATAAAAATTCGTCCCGCTTCCTGAATCGCGGTTCGCTCAACGCCGATGATGTCCATGATTGCGCGATCGCCTATGAGCATATTGATAGCCGAGCGCGACACATCGCGGATCGTCCTTATAGGATCGTTTACGTTAAAAATCCATGCTCTGGGATCATCGATGCGGTATTGGATTACCCATTTGACATCTACGATGTTAAGGTCGCCCGTCAGCATGACAGCTTCGTTTTCCCTGCTTTCGCCCCTGCTGCCGTAAGATCCCCTTTGCGACGTAATGCCGAAACTTTGCTCCTGAACACCTTCTACGTTGACCGTATAATTTCGGTCAATCCCGAACGGCAGTTTAAAATGGAGACCGGAATCTTTTGTGTCAACATACTTGCCAAAACGGGTAATAACCGCCTTTTCTTCCGGAGCTACAATATAAACACTGGTAGCCAATACAATCAGCGCCAATATTCCCGCGACTATCGAAATAAGTTTTTTCGGGCTCAAATTGCCCATGGTTTGTGGATTAAACTTCATAAGAAAGCATTATAATATGGATAAAAATAAAACTCAAGCCGACAGCGTATTAATACTGCATATAGGTTAGTTGAAAGCCTTTATAAACAATAGTATAATTGTAGCATTAAAGGGGGATCCCATGGATAAAGAAATGGATTTTACGATAGAAGAGCTGGGCAATGCGACAGTTCCTTCTCCGATTGAAATGTCAAAAACGCAAGGAGACAAGGCCGCCAACTATGTTACCGACGACAGGTTTGTACGGTTAAGTTCATTTATTGTACCGGGCGAACAATCGTCTGTTACAAGATCCCAGGTACTGGAACGCGCAGGCCCCAGGGAAAATATTTTCTTTACGCCAGCTCACGTTCATGCAGGCATTGTAAGCTGCGGCGGTCTTTGTCCCGGAATCAACGATGTAATCAGGTCGATAGTCCGCTGTTTGTGGACGCGCTACGGCGTTCATAGAATCACGGGTATCCGTTACGGTTATCTCGGCTTTCTGCCCGAATACCAATACGGAGTAAGGCAGTTGGATCCGGATGTTGTCGACGACATACATAAAATCGGCGGCACATTTTTGGGCAGCGCGCGCGGCGGCGGCCGTGAGGTTGAAAAAATTGTCGATACAATGGAAAAACTTAATTTTAATATGCTCTTTGTAATCGGCGGCGACGGCACCCAGCGCGGTACCCTCGATATAGCCGAAGAAGTTGATAAAAGAAAACTGAAAATATCGCTGATTGGAATTCCCAAAACAGTTGACAACGATTTTGCGCTGATAGACCGCTCGTTTGGTTTCAGCACCGCCGTTGCCAAAGCGGTCGAGGTTGTTACGGCAGCTCATGTCGAAGCGGTCTCGGCGATTAACGGCATCGGACTTGTAAAAGTAATGGGAAGGGATTCAGGCTTCATCGCGGCGCATACCGCGCTTGCAAGCCACGAAGTAAACTTTGTATTGATCCCGGAAGTGCCGTTCAACCTTGAAGGCTATAACGGCTTTTTAACCCACCTTGAAGAACGCATCAGAAAGAGGAACCATGCCGTTATCGTTGTCGCCGAGGGCGCAATGCAAGATCAGCTTTTAACCGATAAAAAATTCGATGCAGGCGGAAACCTCAAAATGGCGGACGTGGGAATTTATCTTCGTTCAAGGATTCTCAAACACTTTGAAGAAAAAAAGATGGAGATCAATTTAAAGTACATCGATCCAAGTTATGCGCTCAGATCCGCTCCTGCAAACCCCGACGATTCGGTTTACTGCGAACGTTTGGGAAATGCGGCGGTTCATGCCGCGATGGCAGGAAAAACCAAAACAATTATCGGTCTTGTAAACAACAGGTTTGTTCACCTTCCGATAAAATCTGTCATCACTCACCGCAACAAGGTTAACCCCGAAAGCAGCTTATGGCGTGATACCATCGACGCAACGCATCAGCCTCAGCTTATGGTGAACAGATTTGGCGCCCATTAATGCACGCGTATGCACAAGTGCATTGCGTGTGGATGGAGGCTCCAGCAAGGCGTGGCGCACGATTAAAGTCAATGAGATGAAAAATGCGCGAGGGGTTTATCCCGAGCGGCGCGCCCGGAGCCCATTAGCACGCGTATGCACAAGTGCATTGCGTGTGGATGGAGGCTCCAGCAAGGATTTAGGTAGTGTTTAATAAATTGAGAGATGAGCTTGCCGTCTGCGGATTGAACGCAGTGATTGCAGTCGGCGAGCATCATCCCCAGACGATTAACCGGCTCTTTCTTCGCGAAGATCGATTCAAGTCATTTACTCATGTTTGCAAACAGCTTGCCGAGCGCAAGCGTCCGTACAAAATCTGCGAAGACGAAGAACTGGAACGTATCTGCAAAAGCGTTCACCATCAGGGCGTTGTGGCAATGATCGAAGAGCCGGTGATCGAACCGCTCAGCCTTGAAGATCTTGACGCATGGGCAAGCGAAGGAAAGACGGGCGTTCTTCTTCACTCGGTCGGCAATGATCATAACCTTGGCGCAATCGCAAGAGCCGCGGCTTTCTTTGATGTAAGTTACATTGTCTTAAACGAAAATGATTCTGCATTTGAGAATGAAGACGAGGGCGATAAGGATATGCGTCTTACAACAAGCGCGTACCGAGTCGCAGAAGGCGGGTTTGAACATTTAACGGTGCGCAGAATTGCAAACAGCGCGGCTTTTTTAAAGGACGCGTCAAAACGTCTTATCACTGTCGGCACGGATATAAGGGCAAGACAGCGCATAACAGATTTGGGCGGCGTTATAAAAGATCAAAAACCAAGACCGGGAATTGCGCTTGTTCTTGGCAACGAAGAAACAGGTTTGCCGAAAAACGTAAAAGATCATTGCCGGCATTTGCTGCGCATTCCCGGAACCGGAAACATTGACAGTCTTAACGTATCGCAGGCAGCCGCACTTTTCCTGCATGCCATTTATGAGGTATAATTAAATTGTGGCAAAACGAAAACCTGCAAAACAATCTAAAAAGAATTCCCAGTTAGCGGTCATCTTTTGGCTTGTTTTTGCAATTGTCATTATCAGCATCTTTATGCTGAATATCGAAACAATTCAAAAAAATTTTAATCTTTTCTGGTCGCGAATGACAGGCGTACCCGGCGCGGAAGAAGAACATTTGGAAATGGAAGAAGAACCGCCGCCTGCGTCTACGGTCGTGATAGAGCCGCCACCCGTTCCGCCGACTCCGCCGCCTGCAGAACCGCAAAGAACTGAACCGGAAAGACCGCCGACACAGCCGTCAACACAGCCTGTAACTCCGGCAAGGCCTTTGCAGCCTGTTACACCGCCTGAAAGACCGTCCGCGCCGCCGCCCGCTCCCGTTCAAACAAGGGAAAGGTCGATTTATTTTACTCATGTTGGAAGCGACGGTCAGATACTTCATTCAAGAGTTACGCGAAGAATTCCCGTTTCTTCGTCGCCCATGCAGGATGCGCTTAATGTACTGCTTTCGGGTCCGACTTCGGATGAGGTTGGCAGAGGCATTTTAAATTTAATTCCGCAGAATACGCGCATACTTTCCGCAGCAGTACGGGGCAGCACCGCCTATCTTAATTTCAGCGAAGACTTTTTATACAATACATTCGGCGTAGAAGGTTATGTCGCGCAGCTTCGTCAGATTGTCTGGACAGTCACAGAGTTTCAAAATGTGAGAGACGTTCAGTTTTTGATTGAAGGGCGAAGACTCGACTATCTTGGCGAAGGCATTTGGATTGGAAGCCCGATTGGCAGACAATCGTTCTAAAGCGCATCGGTAATAATCCCCATTTTTTCTGAAACTCACAGCGACATTTATTTCGCTGTGAGTTATTTGCCTAATATCCGCAAATAAATGAGAATATACTACATGGCGAAAAATACCAAATTTGATGAAAATTATATTCATCAGCTAATCAGTAATAATTTAAAACGCTTTAGAAATCTGCAAAATGTATCCCAATTGAGCCTTGCAGACATGACGGGACTTACCCATAATTTTATTCATGACATAGAAAATTGCAAAAAAGGGGTTTCGACCAAAACTCTGGCAAGACTTTCAAATGCCTTGAATGTAGAACCTTATCAATTTTTTCTGCCGGATGAAATTCCTGGCAGCGAGGCTTTGGTTTATGTAAAAGATTTTAACAATTCATTGCAAAACTTTGTGAATGATTTAACGCAGCAATACATTACGGGACAAAGAAAAGACCATTAATCTTGCCGTTCGCCAATATTCTCCTGAATAATCGCTTCAATTTTGCCTTTCCAAAAATCCGGATTTTCCAAACGTATAAGACCGCAAACAAGCGAAAATATTACAATCTCGATTCGGCTTTTTAATTTGATTTTTTTTCTTACGCTGGTCAAACAATTCTTGACAGTTCCGGGACTAAGATGCAGACTGTCGGAAATATCGTCATCCGAGTATCCGCTTGCCATCGCTGTTACAACGCATCGTTCCGCCGGCGTATAAAGCTCATGTTTAATCTCTGTAAGCTGCACAGGAAATTGATTTATAAGCAGAACCCGATTTATCAGTTTCATATTGATCGACTCGCTTATATAACAACCGCTCATTGAAACAAGATTTACAATCAATACAAGCTTGTCAAAATCGTTTTCCTTCAATAGAAAGGCGGAAACTCCGGCTTTAAACGAAAAACCCACAAGTTCAACCTCGCAAAAACTGCTTAAAAAAATTATTTTTGTGGAAGGCGATCGTCCGCGGATCATTCGCGCCAAATTCGGCGCTTCCGCCATTGTAAATTGAATGTCTATTATGAGTACGTCGGGTTTTAACAATTCGGACCTTAATATGGTTCCAAAATCGTCTTTTTCCATGCCCAAAATGTCAAAATTGTCCTGTTTGGACAGAGTTGACTGGATTTTATCCCTATCTGTCTTTTGTTTCGCAAAAATAAGTATGCGGATTTTTTCATACATTTGTTTTTTCTTTAAACTTGACAACAGACGGATATCCTTCTATTATAGTGTACAATAAATGAAGACAATTTTTATAGTGGATGACAGTGATACAAACTTGGCAAAAGCCGAAGAGGCTTTGGAAGACCATTTTCGCGTAATGACGGTTCCTTCTGCCGTAAAAATGTTCTCATTATTGGAAAAAATAACGCCGGATTTGATTCTTTTGGACATCGAGATGCCCGAAATGAACGGTTTTGAGGCGTTAGAAAGGTTAAAAGCCAATAATTCGTGGAAAGATTTCCCGGTTATTTTCCTTACCGGGACAACGGACGCCTCTATCGAAGAAAAAAGCTCAAAATTGGGGGCTGTTGGCGTAGTAACAAAGCCATTTTCTGCTTCTTCGCTTCTCGATAAGATAAATTCACACATTTAGTACCATTTTCTCCAATTATGGCTTATAATTATAGTACTTACTTTCAAATAGGCGAGTATATGGAGGAATGTTTTGCGATCTAAGTCGGAAAAAGGCCGCATTTCAAATACGATTTATATACAAATGTTCATCATTGTTATCGCATTTGTAATAATGGGCGTATCCAGCTTCATTTTCGCCGGCCGCAATGAGCAGAAACATTTGGTAAAAGACGCAAAGAACTCGCTCTCCTTTACAGAAACGGAGATTATCGGCAATCTTATGGAACTGGAATCTTTCCTGATTGGATTGTCCGAAACTGTGCGCAGAATGCTTCTGATAGGCGAAAGTGAAGATGCAATAGCAAGTTATATGATAGACATAACCAAATTGACTGTTGGCGACGTCGAACGCATGTACGGCGTAAACACCGCTCACGGCTATTTTTTTAATTTTTACGGAAGATACATATCGGGAAGAAGCTGGGAACAGCCTGCAAATTTCAATCCCCGGGAACAACCGTGGTTTCAGTCTGCACTTGACGCGGAAGGCAGCATTGCCGTTTCCGTCCCTCACGTTGATCCTGTATCCGGCAATATCATTCTGACATTTGCGCGTTTGATTTATGACAACGAAAAAAATCCGCTTGCAATAATTTGCCTTAATATCGATCTAAACAGAATTTACAAACATGCAATTTCCCTAAATCTTACAGAAGGCAGTTACGGAATATTGCTTGATAAAAATTTGGAAATTCTTGCGCATCCCGAACGGTATTTAATCGGCAAAAAATTGAATACAATCGACAGCGGTCTTGCGGAACTTTCCTACGAATTGCTGTTTGAAGGAACTATTAACCAACGCAGGGTAAAAAATTACATGTACGAAAATTCAATCGTATATTTTAATAGAATAAAATATGACTGGTTTTTGGGAATTGTAATCCCCGTAAACGAATACTACAGAAGCGTAAACAACATGGCGATTTTCCTTATTGTTATCGGTTCGCTGCTTGCATGGGCATTATGCACCATGTTGTACTATGTCACTCAGGCGAAAATGAAGTCCGACGTGAAAACGCAGCAAAAAAGCAACTTCCTTGCGACCATGAGCCACGAAATACGCACGCCGTTAAATGCAATTTTGGGCATGACGGACATTCAGATTCAAAATTCTTCGCACCCTCCGTCTACAAGCGAAGCGTTTATAAAAATCAACAATTCCGGCAATCTGCTTTTGAATATTATCAACGACATACTCGACTTGTCAAAAATCGAAGCGGGCAAACTTGAGCTTGTGCCGGTTAAATACGAAGTTTCCAGTTTGATAAACGACATTATTCAATTGAACTACATCCGTTACGAAAGCAAGCCGATAGATTTTAAAATAAATATTGACGAAAACATTCCGTCGGAACTTGTCGGCGACGAGTTGAGAATCAAGCAAATATTAAACAATCTGCTTTCCAATGCCTTTAAATACACCGATTCGGGCGAAGTTACATTGACAGCCAACGCGGAATGCGTGGGACGCGGCGGCGGCGCAGTTATTGTCACGCTCGTTTTCCAGGTGCGCGATACCGGGCAGGGAATGTCGCCCGAACAGGTAAACAAGCTTTTTGACGAATATACTCGCTTCAATATGGAAGCAAACCGCACGACAGAAGGCGCAGGTCTTGGCATGACCATTACGCGAAATCTTGTTTATTTGATGTACGGAAAAATAAACGTTAAAAGCGCGGTTGGCGAAGGCACAACGGTTACTGTGCGCATTCCGCAAAAAACGGACGGAGTCGGCATCAGGGGATTTATCGGGAAGGTTGTTGCGGAAAATCTGCGTCAGTTTAAACTTGGCAACGCCGTTCAGCTGAAAAAATCCCAGGTAACGCATGAATACATGCCGTATGGCAGCGTTCTTATCGTTGACGATGTGGAAACCAACCTTTATGTCGCAAAGGGTTTAATGGCTCCATACGGCTTAAAAATCGATCTTGCGGAAAGCGGATTTGAGGCAATCGACAAAATCAAAGCCGGCAATTTCTATGATGTTGTATTCATGGATCACATGATGCCGAAAATGGACGGCATAGAAGCGACAAAACAACTTCGCAAACTTGGATACACAAACCCCATTGTTGCATTGACAGCTAACGCTATCGCAGGACAGGCGGAAATGTTCCTTAAAAACGGTTTTGACGATTTTATTTCCAAACCCATCGATATCCGCCAGCTGAATGTTTCCCTTAACAGGCTGATTCGCGACAAACAGCCGATTGAAGTGCTGGAAGCCGCGCAAAAAGCAAAAACGGAAACCGAAAGCAGGGGAAATGGGCAGCAGGGGCATCAATTGGTCAATTCCGAGCTTGCAAAAATATTTGCGCGGGATGCCGAAAAGGCAATGGTAACGATAAAAACATGCATAAAGAAAAACCTTGACAATCAGGACGATCTTCAAATGTACATTATTAACGTTCACGCAATGAAGAGCGCGCTTGCAAATATCGGCGAAAAGGAACTTTCCACAACGGCATTCAGAATGGAACAGGCGGGAAGAGAAAAAGACATTAATGTAATATTAACGGAAACCAACGATTTCCTGGAAAAATTAAGCGTGGTTATAAACGAAATAAAATCTAAAAACAATAAAAGCGACATTCAGGAAGATTCGGAAGATTCGCTGAAACTTTTAAACGAAAAAATGATAATTATCAAAGATGCCTGCGCGGCTTATGACAAAAAGGAAGCAAAAAAAGCCATTAATTCGCTAAGGGAAAAACAATGGTCAAGTGAAACAAATACGCTGATAAATACAATTTCCGAACATTTACTGCACAGCGAATTTGACGAAGCCTCTGCGCTTGCCGGCAAACAAAGGGATTAGAGTTAAAATGATAACTTTTACAACCTTGTTATTAAGCGCTGTTATTTTAATACTCGTTTTTTTATTATTCAAAACCATTGTGGAAAAACGCATTGCAAATGAACACGCAAAAATTATGTTGGATAATCTGCAGGAAGAAAGAAAAAATTTCGAGGCTACCGCCCACTGGTATAAATCGATTTTGGACGCTGTTCCGTTACCGATAACCGTTACTGACGCAAATGCATGCTGGACATTTGTAAACACGCGCGTAGAGGAATTTTTGGGCAAAAACTCTAAAAGTTTGATCGGAAAGCCATGCAGCAATTGGGGAGCAAGCATTTGCAATACGCCAAATTGCGGAATTGAGTGCGCAAAGGCGGGAATAAAGCACACATTTTTCACATATAACGGAGCTTCATACAAGGTGGATGTCGAAATATTAAAAGACATTTCCGGAGAAACAGCCGGTTACATCGAAGTGGTGCAGGATGTTACCCAGCTGGAAGAAATATCAAAACGGCAGATGGATACGGAATTGATAAGCAAGGCAAAATCTTCTTTTATTGCGACAGTTAGCCATGAAATACGCACGCCGTTAAACGCCATCATGGGCGTTACGGACATTCAAATACAGGACCAGGGCATTTCGCAAAGAACAAAAGAAGCCCTTATTCAAATACACAATTCAAGCGATTTGCTACTTCAGATTATAAACGACATTTTGGATTACTCCAAAATCGAAGCCGGGCAATTGCAGCTTGTGCCTTATGATTACGATGTTCCAAGTCTTATAAACGATGCCGTTCATCTTAATATTGTGCGCATAAACAACAAACCGATTGAATTTGAACTCCATGCAGACGAAAATATTCCGTCTCTTTTGTTTGGCGATGAACTTCGCATTAAGCAAATACTTAACAACATTCTTTCCAACGCGTTTAAATATACAAAAAAAGGAAAAGTGACGCTTACAATCAACGCGGAATACAAAAATCTGTACGAAGACGACAATATAACAATAGTATTCGTCATAAGCGATACCGGGCAGGGAATGACGCACGACGAAATAGCCAATATTTTTAATGAATACACGCGCTTTCAGCCGGAAACCAACCGAACGACAGAAGGCACGGGTCTTGGAATGAGCATTACCAAACATCTGATACGCCTGATGAACGGAGAAATTTATGTTGACAGCGTGCTTGGCAAAGGCACAACGTTTACAATTCGCCTGCCGCAAAAAAACGCAAAGGGCGAAAAAATCGGAAAAGAAGTCGCGGACAGGTTACAGCGTTTTCACTACGACAATTCGCCGCTTCTTAAAAATTTGCAGATTGTCCGCGAACCGATGCCATACGGAAATGTCTTGATTGTTGACGATGTCGAAACAAACTTGTATGTTGCAAGGGGACTTATGGCTCCGTATGACCTGAAAATCGATCTTGCATCCAGCGGATATGAAACGATAGAAAAAATCAATAAAGGCAATATGTACGATTTAATCTTCATGGATCACATGATGCCGAAAATGGACGGCATGGAAACTGTAAAAATAATCCGCGAATCGGGGTATCCTCATCCGATTGTCGCATTGACAGCTAACGCTGTGGTCGGGCAGGCGGAAATATTCTTAAAAAACGGTTTTAATGATTTTATCCCAAAACCGATAGATCTGCGCCAATTAAACTCCATTTTGATTAAATATATACGCGACAAGCAACCCGCAGAAGTTATCGAAAAGGCGCAGCGTGAAAAAGCGGAAAAGAAAAAACAAGAGGCGGTATTAAAACCGACAGACAACGAATTGGCGGAAATCTTTACAAGAGACGCAAAAAAAATAATAACCACGCTGAATGCGCTTATGTCAAATCATTTCCATGACAAAGACGACATTCATAATTACATTGTAAACGTGCATTCAATAAAGAGCGCTCTTGCAAATGTCGGCGAGGCGGAGCTTTCCTATCTGGCGGCAAAATTGGAAAAATACGGCAGGGATAACAACATAGAGGATATTAATGAAGAAACGCCCGATTTTTTGGCTTCTTTGCAAAAAGTCATTAATAAGTTTAGGCCTGCAGATGAAGAAGCCATAACCGAAGACTCGGAAGAATCGCTGGCTTATTTGCAAAAAAAATTGGCTGTTGTTAAGGCCGCTTGCCGCGAATACAATAAGAGCGCAGTAAAAACCGCGATTCACGAACTGCGCGAAAAGTCGTGGTCAAACAAGACAAAAGAAACATTAAGCAGAATTTCGGAACATTTATTGCACAGCGAGTTTGACGAAATCTATGCGTTTATAGAAGAATTTGAATCAGGTCAATATTTAATGTCCGCCTCGTTATAACCTATTCGCCAATTCTTCTTTTATTTCCATGGCGATATTTGCAGGCGTTTTCCCCTCGGCTTTTATTAATATATCCGCAAACCGGGAATACTCCGCCGCACGGCGTTCATGCAAAACGCGATGGGTCTCCATTGGGTTTTCAGTCTGTAAAAATGGCGGAAGCCCGGACGGCGAACCTGCAATTCTGCTCCATGCGCATTCTGCAGAGACATCAAGGTACACGACAATTGCATCAATGTTTTTTAATGCGGCGATTGCATCGCTATTATCGATTATTCCGCCGCCTGCTGCGGCCACATATTTTTGGTTGTCGGCGGCAAGCGATTTTACCGCCTCGGCTTCGGCTTTTTGGAAAATTTCCGCCGATTCCAAAAAAAGCTCGCGCGGACTTTTTCCCGTTCTTTGAAAAATCAATTTATCAATATCGATGAATTTACAGGCGCAATTTAACGAGCTGCGAACAAGACCGGCAAGAATTTTTCCGGTTGTAGTTTTTCCCGAATGTTTGGGTCCTGTTAAAAAAATATTACTCATGGGTTATAACTTATAAAAAATTATGATAAAATGCTACCATGTCCGGGACATGGGTTCTGATTATATTGATTTTGGTATCCTCTCTTCCTGTAATCGCGGTTTATATTTGGTTTCGTTCCGCAAAATATCAGCTTTCGCTTGTTCAATTTTTACTCGCGCTTCTGGCAGGCGCTGCGGCGATATTCCCCGCTCTCGTTTTGCAAGACCTTCTTAATTTCCCGCCCACCGGCACAGTAAGGGTACGCCTGTTTTATCAATTTTTTGTTCGTGGCGCATTAGTCGAAGAATTAAGCCGCCTTTTAATGATGTTCATTTTCCTGTGGATAAGCGCATTATTCTTTAAGGCTACCCATATAAAACCCTACGAAGACCCAAATCACAATCACACGATTTGCGCCGTAAAAAAAGGAACCGCAATCGGTTTAATCGGCGGCCTTGGCTTCTCGATTTTGGAAAGCGCAAGACACATGGCATCTCACATGGACATAGGTCTTTTATTGCTGCGCTTTTTCACAGCCGCGCTTCACGGCGCATGCGGTTCCCGTATTGGCGCCGCCGCGGTATTATTCCGCACAAACCCGATTCAATCAATCCTTAGAATTTTTACAGCCACGGCGATACACGGCATCTACAATTTCATGATAACGATACCGGGCATTCCTGTAATCGCCGGGTTCCTAATCGCTGTTTCCGCCCTGGTATCCGCTCTTTTAATCCTCCGCGGCGGCTGGACACTTGACAAAACCCACGAAAACCTGTAATTTTCTAGGATACGACGCAAGGTAGAGCAGTTGGCAGCTCGTCGGGCTCATAACCCGGAGGTCGCAGGTTCGAGTCCTGTCCTTGCTAAAGTGCTAATCCCCTCTTATTCTTACCAACTCCGCCAAGGCTTTATGGAACTCGTATTCTTCCATTAACTCGATAAGTTTTTCGCTTTCAGGAATAGATGTTAATTCGTCTCTCAATTTCAGACTTTCTGCGTTGCCGCTTCTAAGGAGAGGTTCAAGTTTATCCAGAAGTTCGCGTGATTTTTGAGGATCTGCGTAAGTTGCCGGTTTTGGCGCAGACGCTTTTTCCGCCTCATGCTCTTCGAGTAACGGTTGAAGCTCAATTAAAACAGCGTTTAATTCCGCATTAAGAATATCCAATTGGTCGTCGGTAACATTGTTAACTCCGTCTTTCAATTTGCTTTCGATGGCAGAAGCGGCTTGCTGAAGAATTGTTTTTCCTATTTGCCCTGCGTTGCTTTTTAAGGAATGCGCAAGCCTGTGCGCCTCTTTGATGTTTCCCAAATCAAGCATTTTGCATATTTCTTCGTATTTGTTCTTATTGTCCTTTAAAAATATCAATTGAATGTTTTTAAGAAAATCTTTGTCCGCTTCTATTTTGGCGCTGTCATGCGCGTTTCCTTCGTCAAGCGGAGAAAAATATTTTAACAATAAATGCCACAGTTCTTGCGAAGTAAACGGTTTTCCGATACAATCCTTCATGCCGCTTTTCAGGTAAACTTCCATGTCTGTCGACATAACGTTAGCTGTCATTGCAATTATTGGAACGCCTGCATTTAATTCAATAATTTTTGCAGAGGCTTCAAGCCCGTCCATAACAGGCATGTGCACGTCCATAAAAATCAAATTGAATTGTTTCGCGCCGCTGTTCATGCGTTCCTGCACCATCTCTACGCCGATTTTCCCGTTTTCGGCAATAATCGTCTTAATGCCGACTCTTGCAAGATGTTCGCTTATCACTTCCTGATTCATCGTATTGTCTTCGCATAACAGAATTTCGCCTTCAAACATCGGCTTTTCAAGATCGATATGATCCGATTTTTTGGTTTGAACGTTTGCTTCCGCTTCGTCAATAGTGTCAAATGTCAAATAAAAACTGAATATTGTGCCGACTTTCGGCATGCTTTCGATATGGATTTCGCCGCCCATCAGTTCTACAATGTTTTTTGTTATCGAAAGACCAAGACCCGTGCCGCCGAACATTCGCGTTGTGCCTGAATCCGCCTGCACGAACGGATCAAATATTTTGTCAATCTGTTCGGGTGTCATGCCGATTCCGGAATCTTTAATTTCAAAATACATCGTTAGATTGCGTTCTGTTACATTCGTAATTTTGGAAAACAGTTTAACAATACCCGTGTTTGTAAATTTTATGGCGTTGGATAAAAAGTTAACAAATACCTGACGCAGACGCGTTGGGTCTCCAAGCGGCACCTTGCCAAGGCTTGGCTCGGCATAAAAATGCAGGGTTAAGCCTTTTTCGACCGCTTTTGGAAGAACCAGCGTCCTGCAGCTTGAAAAAAGATCGTGCATGTCAAACGGAATTTTTTCAAGCTCCATTTTGCCCGATTCTATTTTTGAAATGTCAAGAATATTGTTGATTATCTGCAAAAGCCATTCGGAATTTTGCCTTATTTTTCCCAGATAATCTTTTATTTTCGGGTTATCTGTCATGTCAATTGCCAATTCGGAAAAACCCATTATGCTGTTCATAGGCGTTCTTATTTCGTGGCTCATATTTGCAAGAAAAGCGGATTTGGTTTGGGAGGCTGCAAGAGCCGTTTCTTCCATCTCTTTTCGTTTTGTAATGTCCCGCGCAATTCCCAAAAGACCCACTTTATTGTTACCCAGCATAATCGGCGATTTAATCGTTTCAAAAAAAGGGCTTGTCCCGTCTGCGCCCGGCACCTGTTCTTCAAAAACAAATGTAAGGCGTTCGTTTAAAACTCTGCGATTCCACATAATATGATCATTTTCCAATTTTGCCGGAAACTTTATACATTCTTCTCCCTTGCCGATTACATCCGACTTTGTCAATCCAAAATGATCAAGGAACTTTCTGTTGCATTTTGTAAAATTCAAATCGGTATCCATTGTAAAAACAAGATCGGGCATTGAATCGATCAGCGCATTAAGAGTGTTTGTCTGCATTTGAAGATCGTGCGTTCTGTTTTCTACAAGTTGTTCAAGTTTCCTGCCCTCAAGACGGCTTCTTACAAAAAGAGCCACAACAAGCACAAGAACGGCAAAAAGCAAAATGGAAGAGCCGATATAAAGAGGGCGCTGCGCTTCTGAAAGTTTTAAACGGTAATCATAAGTTTGACGCATCCATTTGTCGGAAATAGCCGTTATGTCGATTGAACCAAGCGCCTTGTCAACTATGGAACAGAGAATTGCCTTTTCTTTATTAAAACCAAATTTGGAATTTACAACATAATTAAACACTACGTTTGTTTTGTAATTGGGCAGTTCAAGGTAGTGGGTTAAATATAAAAGTCTTTTTTGGGTCGCCATAACCATATCAATCTCTCCGCGCAGAAGCGCGTCAAAAGCTTCGTTCATGCC
>WQSP01000014.1 GCA_009787795.1 Treponema sp. | reverse complement strand
CTCGGCGCGCACAACGGCGTTTGCGCATAAAAACGCGGCGGAGCGCAGCATTTCCGCGCAGTCTTCGTCAAAATAGCGCTCGTTATGGTTATCGCTGCAAAGCAGCATGCCCCAAAAAATTCCCTTTATGAAAATCGGCGTTATAAAAACAGAAACGATTCCGTGCGCAAGCAAAGCCATGTTATCGGGGAGCATCTTTACAGGTCCGTTAATCGACTCGCCGTTTAAAAGAATTTTTTCCCAGCTTGCCGCCATTTTTTCGTAAGTAATATTCGTAAGCGTGGGCAAAGGTTCCGTTGTGCCGCCCATTTCCCTGTCCCAGCGGTAAATCTGCGAAGTATGAAGAACATTGCCCTGAACATTGTTGCGCCAAACGCTAACCCTGTCCAAATCCGCCATGTCCGCAATCAAACCGACACCTGTCGACATCATTTCAAAAAAAGTTTCTGTGCTGTTCGAAAGAAAAACCATTGCCGCCATATTCAGCGTATCCGACATTTTCTTTCTGCGTTCAAGAGCCCTGAACTTTTCCATAAAGGTGTTATTTAAATCCGGCATTCCCTTCCCCCGCCGCTTTCGGCTGTTCACTTAAACACGGTAAAAATTCCAAAATTATTATCATATTTTCATGAATTTCAATATACAACAAATTAAAGACAGAGGCAAATGGATAAATTTCAAATAATGGTAAAGAAGCCTGATTTTTTGAAAGAACAGCCTGTTTTTGTTATTTTAATCCTGTTAGACGCAAATTCATATATTATGGGGGAGAAATCACTAAACTTGCATAAAGTGTATACAAAATCATACACATGCCGCAAAAAAAAATATACGCAATGGTGAAATTGCGTATATTCGAATCAAACCGTCAATTAATTGTTTGAACCGGGTTTGTTAAAAACACCCACCCTGTCCTGTTCTTCCAACAGTTCGTCTTCCATTTTATTTATCTTGGCATTATATTCTTCTTCTTCTCTTTTAACGGTATTCTCAATTTCGTTAATACCCTGTTCATGTTTGGCTTCTTCCGCTTTTTGCATCTCGATTATTTCATTCATTTCCCTTACTCTTTCTTTCTCTTTCATAATAACCCTTCCTTTTGGTTTGTTTATACAAAGGGAACCATCCTTTATATACGGCTAGTATATATTAGGGTAACCTGTATGTCAATAGGTTTTAATCGATTTTAAGCATCCGTTTTAAAGCATTACAATCTTCTGCGCAATCAACTTTGCCAGATAAAACCGCGAATCCAAATCGGCTTCTGTTGAGGTATCTAAAAATGTTTGAAACTCCGCGGCAAACGATTCGGGAAGCGTAGGCAGTTCGCTGACTTGCTTGAAATAAGCGCGATGGGAAGGTTCAAAGCGTTTGTTAATGCAAAAAAGAGTGAGGCATGCGGTTTTTATAAATCCTGCCGAAGCGATTAAATAATGAAACTTGTCGTTCTGAAAACAGGCAGCGCCAAGGTCTGAAAGAAAATGTTCCATTTTTGATTGTACGGCATTTCGCATCTCATTCCAGAATTGACCGCCTGTATTCTCAAGTTTTTTTCTTACGTCGTGTATCCAGTTGGAACGCGAAAAAACAATATCGCAGTTTGCAAGACGGTAAAAACCGTAAGTGCCCGCGTCTTTGATAAGCCATAACGATTCCTGATTTGAACAGGCAATGTCCACAAGCTCGTTTATTTTTGCGGTTTTTTTGAATTCAAGGCGCACAGGTATATCCCCGATTAAAAAGCGGTCTTTTTCTGACTGACCCGCGCTCTCAAAAGCGGCGACATCATCGCCGTAAAGACGGCAGCGTTCATCCGCTTTGGGAATTGCCCCGCTGCAAAACACATCAAGAATAAGCGCAAAATACGGGTCCAAAGTATCCGACAAAGCGGCTTCGTTTAAAGTGATGCATTCAACTCCTTCCCACTTTGAGAGGATTTCTGTAAATCTTTCCACCTGCATTTTGGTCTTATATTTCACGGCTTTTCTCCATATAATGATTGTAACATGGGATTTAATTTATGAAAAGGAAAAAAAACAGGGAATATTTCGCCGTTTTTGTTCCGCACAGGGATACAAGATTATTATTAAAAAACCATTTTAAGGAGTTGGCAGGAACCTATAATTTTCCGTATGTTTCACCGCTTGCTTCCCTTTCCAAACCGTTAAAACCCGATGAACTGAAGCAGCTTGCCAAGGCATTAAGATGCCAAAATGGCAGCGAAAAATTCAACATTGGAGATATTGCATATACCGAATTCAACGAAGAAATGTTTTTATACGGTCCAAAATTGGATGTTCTTCTTCCGTCTTCATTTTTGGAAACAAGTTCACAAAAAATAAAAAAAATGTTATCACCGTCAATAATCGGAACAAGTTTGATGTTTAAAACTCCGTGTTACTCCGTGTCTTCCTTTGCGCCTTTGCGAGAACCTCTTTCCTTTAGAGCGGCGGCTGTTGCAAACATGTACTGGCAGCTTGTCACAATAAACGCAGAAAAAGCGTTTAAATGGAAAATCGGAAAACTGTACTGGCTGCCCAAACAAATTAAAAGTTAAATAATTAACCTATTTCATAACGACGCTTACAAGCCATGTGCTTAGCCACGGCAGATATGTTACAAGAAGCACAACTACAAGGCGCACAAGCAAAAACGGCGCGACGTATTTGCAAATCTCGACAAACGGCTTTTGGAAACGGTACGACGATAAAAACAGATTAAGCCCGACAGGCGGCGTTATATATCCAACCTCGAGATTGACAAGGAAAATAATTCCCAAATGTACGGGATTTATTTCGAACACTTCCATTAACGGAACAAGAAGAGGAAGAACAATCAAAATTGCCGAGAACATGTCCAGGAACAGGCCGATTAACAGGAGCGCCGCGTTCAATATCAAAAGGAAAATCCACTTTGACGAAATTGTATCATGCATCCATCTTGCCACGTTTGCAGGAGCTTCCGTGAAAACGATAAACGAAGAAAAAGCGTTTGCCAGGGCAAGAATCAAAAGAACGCCGCCAATTATGGGAACCGCCTTGTCAAATATTTTTTTAATGTCGGCAATTTTTATGTCGCGGTGAACAAAAACTTCCACAATAAAAATGTATATGACTGCGGCAGCTCCAAGCTGCGTCAAATTAAGGGTTCCCGTAAAGTATGCGACAATCAAAAGGATTGGCAAAAGAATTTCCAAACTTGAATCTTTCAGGCTGAACATCGCTTTTTTAAGATCGAATTTTTCTACAGGTATTTTTGTTTTTATGGAAATGACTATCCCAAAAACAATCATTGCTATTACAAGAATAAAACCCGGAATTATTCCGCCAAGAAACAATTGGCGAACATCAATCATCAAGACGGTTCCGACCAAAATTAAAGGAAGGCTCGGCGGAAACAAAAGACCTATGCTTCCGACTGACGTTAAAAGCCCTATGGAAAATTTTTGCGGATACTTTAAATGATCGCTTAGTATCGCGTACAATATGCCGCCCAGCGCCAAAATCGTAACGCCCGAGGCTCCCGTAAAAGACGTAAAGAACGCGCAGATAATTACGGTAACGATTATTATTCCGCCGGGGAGCCAGCTAAAAAACGCGGTAAATGTATTTACCAGGCGCTGTCCCGCATTGCTTTCGGAAAGCATAAAACCCACCAGGGCAAAAAGAGGTATCGCAATTATTTTTTCGTTCGTAAGCCCCGAGTAAATGTTATTTGCAACAGTATCCATGGCTCCGTCTATGACCAAATACGGATCCATATGCAAAACCTGCAAAAGCACAAGGGAAAGTCCGCCCAAAACAATAAACAGGGGAGTTCCGCAAAAAGCCGCAATAACAAAGAACACGATTAGGGGTATTTTCAAAAATGAAATAATGCGTATGTAATCGTAAGACATTTTATCGATTCCGCAATAATCGGATTCATAACAGGGTTCCCCCGTAACGCAATAATCGTAAAGCTGGCAAATATGGACAGACAGGGTGTCGGGTTTGTCAAAACCCCAAAGAATTTTTGCAATAACGGGAGAAGACGCCAATGTTCCAAGCAGGACAATGACAATCGGAATCATTTTCATCCAGCCTGTCAATCTTGCCCTTCTTGCAAAACGAAAGGCAATTATTACAAACGCAAAAGGAATGATAACAGCCAGGACTCTCGCGGGAACTACGCCAATCATTTTTTCCGCAAGTTGAATTTTAATGAACGAAACCGAACACCACGCGATAATTATTGAAACAAAAGCGGAAACAAGATTGCTGAACACTTTTAATTTTCCGCGTACAGGACCTTCGGGAATATACTGCACCAGCGAAATTGCAAGATGCGATTCGTTTCTTGTGCAGATCATTCCGCTTAACAACGCGGAAAACAATAAAAAATGAACGATAAGCCCGGAAGACGCAGGTATGCCGGTTTTAAAGAAAAATTGCGCAAAAAATTCCAACATGGGAAAAACAGCCATTAAAACCAAAACAGCGATGCAGAAATAATCTTCGATGCCGTAAAGAACAGCTCTTATGCCTGTCGGTTTTTCCCAAAAGTGATCAGGATTCTCCGAAATAACATGTTTGGAATGATGTGTATTCTCTTCCACTTGTTTATCTTCCCCTGCTTCTGTATTCTGTCAGGATATTTTTGATTCTGGTATAAAATTCCCTGTTAAAAACGGGATTCGCTCCGCCAACAAGCCTGTTTTCAAATCTTGCAGTATCATCATACCATACTTGGCTCTGTGCGGGAGTCAATTGGTTTATTCTAAGACCGTACCTTAACATTGTGTTGACCGCTTCCGTTTCAAGGTTTGCAATCGACGCTTCGATATCCCTTTCCAGCCGCCTTGAAGCTTCCATAAGGGCAGGCTTGAATCTATCGGGGATCCTGCGCCATGTTACATCGTTCATCAAAATGCCGCCCATAAAAGGAGCGACATTGATGCTGGACATGTTATTTGCAATTCCAAACAATTGGTTTCCCGCAACAAAAACGGGGCTTATGTACAATGCATCGATTCTGCTGCTCTGAAGCGCAGTCAATGTTTCCGACAAATGAGTGGGTACAATTTGATAATTCAGGGTTCTAAAGGCATCTATCATCTGCTGTTCGTCGGGAGAAGATGCAAGCCTTAATCTGCGCAAATCGTCCGGAGTTGTCAAAGGAGTCCTGGAAAACAATTTAACCCATCCTGCGCGCGCCCAAGCCAAAGTGACAAAACCGTTTCTCTGCATCCTTGCGTCAAGGTCGGGTTTTATTACGCGAAGAACTTCCGTAAGCTCGGCATCGTTCCTTACAAGAAACGGATAGCTTAAAGCCATAACCTCGGGGGTAATCGAGTTTAATCCCATGCTGGTTAAAACTGCCGCCTGAATCTGATTGCTCCTTAAAAGAGCCACCACCTGCGCTTCGTCTCCTGCAGTTCCGCCGTGGAAAACAGTAACAGTAACCTGTCCGTTTGTTACGCGGGACCATTCCGCCGCAAGACGGTTAATCGACTGACCCCATGCGGTATTTTCGGGAACCAAAGATGCAAGCCTGACCGTCAGTCTTTGCGCAAACACAGGGCTTGCGAGGATTGAAAAAATCATTACAAACAATAAAAATCGAATTTTCTTCATAACACACCCCTTAAATTTATTTACCATTCTTCGTCGTTCCACTCATCATCCGTACTCAGCATGAAAAAATATTGCGGCGCATGATCCAAAAGAAAACGGGCCTTGCGCCGGGAAATTGTATTTACCAAACGGTTGGAAGGATTTGCATCGACATCGACAGCAAGAGCCCTTTCCAACATCTCCTTGAATTTATCATAGTTCTGCGAAGGAATACAGATTGATTGGGCATAAGAAACGTAAACGCCTGCCGAGTTTCCGCCCGATTTTTCCACAGCCCTCTCAAAATAAGTTTCTATGCGTGTCGGATCTCCGCCCATTCCCGCAGGAACAGAGGCGTGGAACAGCAGAAGAAACTCGTCCAGAGCCCCCTGGTTAAAATCAGGGTCGAGTTCGTAAGCGCGTTCGACAAGCGAATAGAACTCCATGATTCTAAGCCCCAGATCCAAATCGAAGGGATTCAGCGAAAATGCCGAAAGTCCCGCCGCCGCAGACCAATACAGTGCGGGCACATCTTCCCTTTTCATTCGGGAGAGCATTTGGGGAAGGCGTTCTTCCCTAAAGGCGGTTCCAAAGCCGGGATATTTCAATTCAAGCCCTCTGTATAAAAGTTCCAGTCCTCTCAGGTACAGATTCTTTGCCCTTGCCATTGCCGCTACACGTTCTTCGTGCTGCGCCTGCGAAAGCATTTCCGAAGGCCCCTGCACAAAGGCATTTGCGTACATGACAAACATCGATCCTGTCGTATTGATAAGCCCCTGATGGGTGGGGTTTTGGGAAAGAAGGGCTTCGTACATTTTGATTGCGAAGGGAATGGCATCCCCTACAAGCTGCGGGTCATTGTCGCCCGTGAAGACATCGGCATTTCCATCGCCTGTGAGGGCATCCGCCACCAAATTCATCGCCAGTTTGTTGATGGAACAGGAGACGGAAATAAGGCAGCAAACAGCCAAAATTGATGCCAAAACATTATTTGCTCTCATACTTATTAATTATATCACAAAATACAATAAAAAAAAGAGGTTTTATGTATAATAAGAGCATGAATGTTGTTACAGCGGAAAACCTGACAAAGATTTATCCAAGCGGCAAAAAGGCGCTAAACGGCGTAAATTTGTCGATAGAACAGGGCGAAATATTCGGCTTTTTGGGTCCGAACGGAGCCGGAAAGACCACAGCCGTAAAACTGCTAAACGGGATGCTTACGCCCACGGAAGGCACATGCAGCATCCATGATATCGATCCTGCAGTCTCCCCGGAAAAGGTACATGCAATTTGCGGGGTAGTTACGGAACATGCCCAGATGTACAATAATTTGACAGGGCTTGAAAACCTTCTTTTCTTTGGATCGATTTTCGGCATCGGCGAAACCGAAACAAAACGAAGGGCTTTTGAAATCCTGGAACATATCGATCTTTTGGACGCAAGAAACCAAAAACTTGGCGAGTATTCAACCGGCATGCGCCAAAGGCTTTCGCTTGCAAGAGCCATGCTTCATAACCCAAAAGTGTTGTTTTTGGACGAGCCGACATCGGGGCTTGACCCGGAAAGCGCGCAGAGCGTAAACAATTTGATTAAAAGCCTTTCTCAGGAAACGGGAACGACAGTTTTCCTTTGCACCCATCAGCTGCGTTACGCGCAAGAAATTTGCACAAAGTACGGCCTTATAAGCGAGGGGAGCTTGATTGCCACGGGTGAACTGAAAGAATTGAATTCGCTGGTTTTTTCCGGGGTTACGGCATTGATCAAGGCGGACAATTATCCGCCCGATTTGAAAATACACCCGCACGGCGAATACATGTCCGTAAACGTAAGCTCTTACGAAGAAATTCCTTTTCTTGTAAGGCGGATTGTGGATTACGGCGGCAATGTGTTTCATGTGGAAGAGCGCAAACCCTCATTGGAAGAAATATATTTTGCGCTGATAGAAAAAAGAGGAGCAAAAAATGACAAATAAGATGCGCGCCGCAATTATAAAAAAAGACATCACAAACATCACGGGAAACAAAAGAAACCTTGGGGCAATTATAATTGTATCACTGGTAATGACAGTCTTTTTGCCGCTTGTTTTCATATTGACAATTCATTTGTCGCCTGTTGATTCTCCCGACATGATGGATTTTTACAGATTGATGGGAATTGCAGGCATCGATTACGAAAACATCGATTATGAAAATCTTAAACATTTATTAACAGAATTGATAATGAACAATATCATTCCCCTGTTCTTTTTATTGATTCCTGTCATGACATCTTCTGTCATGGCGGCGGATTCGTTTGTGGGCGAAAAAGAAAAAAAGACATTGGAAACCTTGCTTTACTGTCCGCTTCCTTTAAAGGATATTTTCAGGGGCAAAGTGCTTGCATCCTTTTTGTTAAGCATGGCTGTCTGCTTTTTTTCGTTTTTAGTCATGCTGATTGTCACAGAATTATTACTTTTCTTCATGACAGGAAAATTGATAATGCCGGGCGTTAACTGGCTTGTCATGATGTTTTTGGTTTCCCCTGCTGCGGCTTTAATAAGCATTAGCCTTATTGTAAGAAGCTCGTCCAAAGCGCAAACATCCGAAGAAGCGCAGCAGACAAGCCTCTTTTTGATAATGCCCTTATTGTTAATTATGATGGGACAGTTCATGGGCGTTATGATGCTAAGCTCGATAGTGTTTTTTGCGATCGGCGTTCTTCTTGCGCTGATCGCGTTTCTGTTGTTCAGGGGAGCATTCGGGAAAATCAATTACGAGACTGTATTAAAGTGATCAATCACCAGTAATTAATCGCCGATTACAGCTCTTATATCCTTTTTAATCGCGTCCAGTTTGCGCGCAGCTTCGGCTTTTGCATCGGCAAGACTGCCCGATCCCACTTCCGCGCAGCATGAAGCGTAAAATTTGATCTTCGGCTCTGTGCCGCTTGGGCGCGCGCTTACTACGGTGCCGTCTTTAAGGAAGAACTGCAAAACATCGCTTGGAGGAAGTCCGTCCGCGCCGTTTTTAATATCGCGCACCTTTGCTATTTCGATACCGCCAAGCGTCTTTGGATGGTTCTTTCGGTAATTTTCCATAATGCCGTTCATTATTGAAGGGCCGTCCGGTCCCTGGAAATATTTGGAGATACCCATTTCCTGCCAGTAGCCCGCGATTTTATAAAGTTCGTCCAGGCGGTCAAGAAGACTCTTTCCCATGCTTCGCCAATACAGTGTCATTTCGGCGGTTAACGCAGCCGCGCTTACGCCGTCTTTGTCGCGTACTTCCGTCTCTACAAGATAGCCGTAGCTTTCTTCGGTGCCGAAAACGAAACTGCGCACTCCATCATGACCGTATACGGATTCGCCGTTTTCCCATTTGCGCATAACGTCTGCAATCCATTTGAAACCTGTAAGACACTCGACGCAGTCAACGCCATAATGGGCGGCGACTTTTTTCTGCATGCCGGTTGTTACGATTGTGTTTACCATTGCGGCGTTTGCGGGAAGCTTACCCTGCTCTTTTAACGACAGGAAAATATAATCTCCGAGTAAAACGCCCATTTGATTACCCGTAACAAGCACAAAGTTACCCGATTTGTCCGGCACCGCAACGCCGAAACGATCCGCATCCGGGTCTGTTGCCATAACAACATCGGCTTTTTCCTTTGTGCCAAGTTTTATCGACATATCAAGCGCGGCGGCTTCTTCCGGATTGGGGAAGGCAACAGTCGGGAAATCGCCGTTTCCTTCGCGCTGCTCGGGAACTGTGATTACTTTTAAACCCAAATCTCCCAAAACTTTTTCGACGTGCATGGCTCCCGTTCCGTGCAACGGAGTATACACAATTTTTACTTCACCCGCTTTTTCTTTTATTAACTGGGGTCTAAAGAGGCGCGATTTAACCATCGCCTGATACGGCTCGTCCACCGTTTTGTCTATGATTTCGAGTAGACCCTTATCCAAAGCTTCCTTGCGGGGGATTTCTTTTATGTCCTTTACGGCGTTTACTTCTTCTATTACGCCGACATCATGGGGAGGCACAACCTGAGAGCCGTCATTCCAATACGCCTTGTAACCGTTGTACTGCGGAGGATTGTGGCTTGCGGTCACAACGATACCCGTGTCGCAGCCAAGGAGCCTTATTGCGTACGATAACTGCGGAGTGGGTCTTAACGAAGAAAAAAGATACGTCTTTATTCCATTAGCTGCAAATATTAACGCGGCGGCTTCCGCGAATTCCGCGGAATAGTGCCTCGAGTCAAACGCGATTGCCGCTTTTAAGGAGCCTTCCTTTGCCTTGGCGGGAAAAGTTTTAATCAAATAGGTGGCAAGCCCCTGAGTCGCGCTTTTAACGACGAGGGTGTTCATGCGGTTATATCCGCCGCCAATTACGCCGCGAAGACCGCCTGTGCCGAACTCGAGGTTTTGATAGAACCTGTCTGCAAGCTCCTTTTCGGATGCCTCATCGTTCTTTGAAATAAGTTTTTCAACCTCTGCCCTAAAATTGGCATCCTTTTCCTTTGCGATATAATCCTTTGCCCTTTCTAAGATTTCAGCTTTCATAATGTCTCCTTTAATCTTTCCTTGGAAGATAGATGTTTATTTTATCAATTATATCGTTAAAATCCAATGGCTTGCCAAGATGGTTGTCCATTCCGGCTTCCAGGCACCTCTCGATATCGTCGCGGAACACATTCGCGGTCATTGCCACAATGCGAATCGTTTTTGCCTGCGGAATATCCAGCGCCCTGATTCTTCGCGTAGCCTCATAGCCGTCCATTTCGGGCATCTGCACATCCATGAAAATCATGTCGTATCTGTCGGGTTCTTCCTGGAACATTTGAAGCGCCTGCCTTCCGTTTTCCGCGCAGTCAATTTCGATTTGGGTAGGCGCCAAAAGCGTAACAAGAATTTCACGGTTAATCTCGACATCTTCCGCAAGCAGAATGCGCCGCCCGGCATAAAGCCCGTTAATGTCCTGCTCGGCATGAGCTGTTTTAATGCTGTCGTGATCTATGCCGAGGGCTTCGGTTATGACATTTGCGATACAAGACGGAAAAAGCGGCTTTGACAAAAACTTGTCAACGCCCGCTTCCCGCGCTTCCTTTTCGACTGTCATCCATTCGGCAGCCGTAATCATAACGACAACAGATTTAACGGATCCCAAACGATCCTTTAATACGCTTGTAAGGCTGATGCCGTCCATGCCGGGCATTTTCCAGTCGATAAAATAAATGTGATAATGCCCGTTTTCTTCCGCAAGCTCGATCGCTTTTTTGCCGCTTCTTGCAACATCGCACGCCACATTAAACTCGCGCGAAATTTCCGTAAAGTAATCGAGTATATCCTGATCGTCATCCACAACCATTATGCGAATATTGTTCAAATTGACATCGGGCGACAAAAGCCCCTGATGCTCTCCATTGCCGCATTCAAGCTTTACCGTAAAATAAAAAGTTGTTCCCCTGCCAATTTCCGAAACCATCCAAATCTTGCCGCCCATAAGCTCGACAATGCTCTTTGATATCGCAAGACCAAGACCTGTGCCGCCGTACTTGCGCGTCGTGCTTTTTTCGGCCTGTTCAAAAGAATTAAAAATGCGCTTTTGCTGTTCAACAGTCATTCCGATTCCCGTGTCGTGAATTGAAATTTGCAAAGTGCAGGTTTTATCTTTTTTTTCCAAAAAGCTTGCGGCAAGATTTATGGAGCCGTTTTCCGGCGTAAACTTGATCGAGTTGCTTAGCAGATTGGTAATAATCTGCGAAAGGCGCTGATCGTCGCCGATTAAAACGCGCGGAATGTTTTTATCGATATGAACCGTAAATTTCTGCTGTTTTTCGTCCACGCGGAAATTGATTACATTCACAACGCGCTGCAGCATTTTTTCAAAATTGAATTCGGACGGCGACAAATCGAACCTGTTGGCTTCGATTTTTGACATGTCCAAAATGTCATTGATAACGCCAAGCAGGTGATTGCCCGCATCCTCGATTTTGGTAAAACAATGATCCTTTCGCACTGTATCCGCTGATGATTTTCCGATTGCTGTCATGCCGATAATTGCGTTCATCGGCGTTCTGATTTCGTGGCTCATATTCGCGAGGAACTGGCTCTTGTGCCTGCTCTCCCTGTCGGATTTGCTTCTTGCCGCATCGATTCTGACCAAAATAATTACAAGAGCCGCGGCAAAAAACGCGCCAAGAAAAATCAATGTGGATGCCATGCTCTTCAAGCTTTGGTAAAACGGAACTTCGGGCGTTAAAAGTCCAAGGTACCAGCCGTTTTCCAGTCTCCTGAAAAACGCAATTGTACGCTCTCCTTTCCAGTTCGTAAGAGGACGTTCTACAATATCACGCCCCGCGTGAAGATCGTCGTAAAAAACGGATATCGGTATATCTTCGTCGCCAATTTGCCTGCCAATATACAAAGGCTCGGCATGAGCGATTATTTTCAAGTCCTGACTTAATATAATGCCGTAAAAACCCTGATCCTGAATTTCGACAAGACTTTTGCCGATGTTGTCGGTATTTACATTCATTCCGATTATTCCTACGCGGTTATTGTTTTCGTCAAAAATGCATCTTGCGAATGTGATGATTGTTCTTCCGTCAATAAAATTTTCGTACGGCGTTGTTTCCGCTGTGGCGCCGTTGCGTTCAACGGCGGCGGCAAACCAGGGTCTTTGTTCGGGGAAATAGTTGTCGGGCATATCTCCGTAACTGGAAAGAAGGATTGGCTCGTCTTCCAATGTTTCCATGTAGCCGAACATAACGATGGAGCCCAACATTCTAAAACCGCTTGAATGAATGTACTCTGTTATGTCTTCAATATAACTCTGAATGCTTTCCGCAGAATCGCCGCGAAGCGTCATGTTGCGCACTGTCTGCGAAAAACCGCTTATCAGCATTCTTGGCTCAAACAATTCGGCTTCCAGCTGAGTTCTGGAAAAACTGAAAACGCTCTCCGCGTTTCGCACCAAATTGCTGTGAACAGTGTCACGGATAAAAAGATAACTTAAAGACACCATTGCGGTGAAAGCCAGAACGGTAAAAAGAACTTGTATATATAATGGACGATTAAATATCTTCATTAAGATGCCCCTTTTTAACTACTATACCATACAAATTATAGTATAGTATAATGGGTGTTCGGAGTCGATCTGTTTTTTTAATTGTATCAGGAGGTTTGTTGTGTCTTTTTCATTATTTGGTAGATCATTACTTACATTATTGGATTTTACGCCCGAAGAAATCAAGCACTTGTTAAAACTTGCGGGGAAAATTAAAGCCGAATCAAAGAAAGGCAAGGTTCAAAAACGGTTCCAGGGAAAGACCCTCGCAATGATTTTTGAGAAACGCTCTACGCGCACAAGATGCGCTTTTGAAACTGCCTTTGGCGAGGAGGGGGGGTACCCCGTCTTTCTTTCAACGTCGGACATTCAGCTTGGCGCCAAAGAATCATTGGAAGACACTGCCCGCGTTTTGGGAAGAATGTTCAGCGCGATTCAATTCCGCGGCTTTAAGCAGGAAACCGCAGAAACGCTTGCAAAGTATTCGGGCGTTCCCGTTTACAACGGACTTACCGATCTTTATCACCCCACTCAGGCTTTGGCGGATCTTTTAACGCTGGAAGAAAATTTCGGCGATGTCAGGGGAAAAACTCTCTGTTACATTGGAGACGGACGAAACAATGTTGCCCATTCCCTAATGATCATCTGCGCCAAGTTAGGCGTAAATGTTACGATTATCACTCCGCCTGAATTGAATCCCGAAGACGATTTATGCCAAAAAGTAAACGCTCTTGCAAAAATTTCGGGCGCAAATATCGGCGTAACTTCCGACATAAACGCGGTTAAGGACGCAGACGCTCTTTATACGGATGTGTGGGTAAGCATGGGCGAAGAGGATAAAAAGGAAGAGCGCGTAAAACTTTTAAGTCCGTATCAGGTGAATCAAAAATTGATGGAAAAAACCGGCAAGAAGGAAACGATCTTTTTACATTGTCTTCCCGCTGTAAAAGGCGAAGAAGTGACAGCGGATGTAATTGACGGCGCTCAAAGCAGGGCATGGGATCAAGCCGAAAACCGAAAGCATACGATTAAAGCCGTAATGCTTGCGACATTGGTAAAGTAATATGGGGATTTTTGACAGGCTTGGGACAGTAATTAACAGCTACTTCACCGATTTTGAAAGTGATACTGCAAGCAGACTTCGTTCCCCGCGCAGAAGTTACGGCGACAGCGACCTTGACGCGGCTTTTGAAGAGCTGAACGATTTTCTTAACGGTAACTCCCGCACAGAAAAAAAAGAACACACGGAAAGTTCGCGTCAATATTCGTGGAGAGATGCCGATGCAAGTTATGAAGAAAAAAAATACAGCGAAAGAACGTCAACCAAAAAAACGGCATATATCAAATTGCCGCCCGAAGAACTTCGCGAAGACTTTGAAATTCTCGGCGTTCCATTCGGCGCAAACGATGAAATCTGCAAAACTGCATACAAAAATCTTTTAAAAACGCATCATCCGGATCGTCATGCGGGACACGACGGCAATTATAAAAAGGCGACTGCAAAAACCGCAAAAATAAACACCGCATGGGACAGAATCGAAAACTGGCGGCAATCGCAAGGGGGAAAGTAATGGAAGCATCGTTAAAAATTTATACTGACGGAGGCTGCTCCGGAAACCCCGGTCCCGGCGGCTGGGCGTTTGTTTTTGTCAAAAAATCCGCAAAGGGCGAAGAAATAATCGCAAAAAGAAAAGGCGGCGAAAAAAAAACCACAAACAACAGAATGGAACTAACCGCTGTCATGATGGCGTTACGCGCATTAAAAAAACTTACAAGAACCCCAAAAAGCATAACGGTTCTTACGGATTCGCAGTATGTCCAAAGGGGAATTACAGAGTGGATTCATGCATGGAAAAACAACTCGTGGAAAACAAGCGACAGAAAACCCGTAAAAAACCAGGATCTCTGGCTTGAACTTGACGCCCTTAACGAAGAATATTCGCCCAAATGGAAATGGGTTAAGGGTCATGCCGGCAACGAGTACAACGAGTTATGCGACGAGATGACGCAGGAAGCCATGGGGAAAATGTAGCTTATATTGCAGAGTTATTTATATCAGAATATGCGCTTTTACTGTACTGTTTCCCTGTGCAATTCCCTGTTCATCATTGAAAGAACCAAAATGCTGCCATACGGCGCTTTGTAAGGAGCCGTGAATTCGCCGCCGGGGAAATTAACCGTAAAGAGACGATGGCGTTCGCTCGATGGAAGAATGACTTCCAGTTGAACGGTTAACGGGTACGGGTTTTGCGGTATCGCGTAACGGAAAATGCCGAACTTTTCGTTTGCGCCGAGATTTTCGGGTTGTGTGACGGTAATCTGAACCGGCGAATTAATCGCAATGTTTGTGTTTGCGGCAGGTTCCTGCGCAACTACAACTTCGCCTCTTTCGCCTTCGCGTCTTTCTCTGGAAAGAAAATAAAAATTAATGCCTGAATTGGAAACCCTTTCCAGCGCCTGACCCAGCGTTAAAGTTGTCAGCGAAGGAACATTAACAGTTTGGTTTTCTCTTCCCCTGCTTACGACAAATTCCAAAACGGTGGGACCTGTAATATCGGTTCCGTAAAGCGGTTTTTGAGCGATAATTGTGCCGGGTCTTTCCGATGAAAATTCATAAATGACAGGTTCCCTGATAGTAAGAAGCGGAAGCCCCGAGCCGGATGCCTGAAGCCTCATCAGATCCATGCGCACTTCATCGACATTATGGCTGACAAAATTTTCCACCCTGTTAATTACAACACCCTGACTTACAACAAGACGGATTCGTCTGCCCGCTTTTGTAATAGTTCCAGGGCGCGGTTCCTGTTCAAGAATATATCCCCTGTCTCTGGAAGACTGGGAATATCGAAGATGAAGACGCGGATATAATTCCCTTACCTGCAATTCGAGTAACGCTTCGGTCAATTCTTTGCCTGTAACATCCGGAACCATCGTCTGTTCTGCGCCTCTAACGGCGATAAAGAAAACGGAAACCGCGATGATTCCCACAAAAACCAACAAACCAATAACCGCGAATATAAACATCCTTAAATGATTTGCCACATAATCTTCTATTGAACTTAAATCAAAACCCATAACTGCCTCTTAACCTAATTGAGAACCCGTAAAATCACGCGCTCCGTTTAAAAAATCGCGCCAAAAAAGCGCTTTTTTTGCCTGATATTGCAATTCGGTAACGGCAAGAATGCCGTCTCCTGTCTGTATCAGTATACCATATTGTTTATCCGTACCCAATACCTTACCAGGGGTACTTTTTGAAGGGGCTTGAATGGAAGAATCCCCTGCTGTTGCCTTTAATAATAATAATTCTCTGCCGTTATGAATAGTCCTGCAAAGCGGCCATGGGTAAAAAGCGCGGATTTTTGCATCAATATCGAGAGCGCTTTGGCTCCAGTCGATACAGCCCGATTCCTTCGAAATCAGTTTGCAGTAGCTCGCATGGCTTGAGTCCTGCGCTGTCCTTGAAGCGCTTCCTGCGGCGATTTTTTTTAATACGTCAGGCAGCATTTGGGCGGCCAACTTCGAGGCAGTTTCATTTAATGACTGTGATGTTTCATTGCCTTCGAGTAATATTTTATTAACCGCCAGTATATCACCGCAGTCCATTTCTGCCGCAAGCGTTTGTATCGAGACGCCCGTTTCGCTATCCCTGTTTAAAATTGTAGCCTGTATCGGAGCCGGCCCGCGGTATTTGGGCAGCAAACTCGGGTGAATATTGATGCCGCCAAGCGGAAAAAGCGCGAGAAACTTGGGACCAAAAAGACGCGCATATGCAAAAGAGATTAAAAGATCGATATTTAGCGCAAGAATCTGTTCCCGCATCGCGCCATCAAGCTTTTCCGGCTTGAAAATCGGTGAAATTCCCAGTTTTTGCGCCGCTTCGCCAACTTCGGTGGGTATTAAAGCTCCGCTTCTGCCTTTTGCCGTGTCAGGATTGGTTAGAACAGCGGCAATTTCGATACCATCGATGTTATTGATCGCTTCCAAACACGGAACCGCGATACTTGGACTGCCTGCAAATAAAATCCTCATTATTAAACTGCGGCCTTGTGGGTTTTTTCGTATTTTTCGATTAGTTTGTCGCGTTTTTTTTCGGGAACGTGGTCAAGGAAGAGTACGCCCTCAAGATGATCGTATTCGTGGAGTATTACACGCGCGAGAAGTCCGTCCGCCTGAAGGGTAAAAGGGCGGCCCTTTTCGTTCCATGCCTGTATTTTGATTGCTTGTGCGCGGATTACGTTTGCGTAAATGCCGGGAATTGAAAGGCAGCCTTCTTCGTATTTTACGGTTTCCATAGAAGTTTCGAGTATCGAGGGGTTTATGAAAACGCGTTCGCTGTCGCCTTCGATGCTTACTACGAAAATGCGTTTCATAAAGCCGATTTGAGGACCTGCAACTCCAACACCCTTGTCACGTTTGAGGATTTCAAGCATTTTTATGGCAGTGGCTTTAACATCATCGTCGATTTTATCGATTTTTTGTGCCTTTTTTCTTAAAACCTCATCGCCAAGAGTGATTATCTGCATGCTTCCATAATACCAAAAAAACAGGTTTATTTCAAGAATAATATGTAATTTAACTTGTTTTTGAACATTCCCGACGCTTTCCCAATTGACAAAATTTCATTTTTTTGTCTATAGTGTAGTACATGGGAGTTCTCACAAGCCAAAAAATCAATGTTTACTATGACCGCTTTAAGGACATTGATGTGACCTTTACAAAGGATATGATTCAGGTCACGGGGCTTCTTACACAGCAGGTACATCTCAAATGCGGTAACGATTTTTGGCCATGCGTTGTGTATACCACATCATTCTCGGGCGCAAAAGTTGTCGCAAATATAAAGACGGGTCTTCTTGGAAAAATTCAAGCCACAAATAATTTTGTTAACCTTCGTTTTTGTTTTCGTCCGCCGGGAGAATCTAACACGGTGACATTCTTCGTTGCCGCCCGCGTTATGGCGAGCGCGCCCTACGGCAATTCGCAGGATGTAAACATGTTTACCGTTCAGTTTTCCAACCGTCCACCCGACGATTTTATCGAAATAATCGGACGCGTTCTGGATGCGAATGTCAACTCCGCAAAACGCAAAGACGATCGCATTCCTTTAACTGCGGACAATTTGCGAAAACTAAACATTCTTTCGACAGAGACGGCAGTTTTTATCCAGCAGGTTCCGCGCCGCTGCATTTTAAGAGACGTTTCTTTTTCCGGTTCCAAACTGATCATGATGGGCGTTTCCAAATTTTTATTGGACAAGGAAGCTTCAATACGCATCGATTTTAACGATCCGAGAGAATCCTATACGATTAAGGGAAAGTTCGTGCGCGCAGAAGATGTCGAAGGAAAAAAGGAAATGGTCGCTCTTGCCCTTAACTTTGACGAAAACGCGGTTCCGATGGGTTACAAAATACGTCTTAACGATATGCTGACATCTACAAGCGCCGCAGATCGCATAGGCACAACAGAAGAAGAGCCCGCAGCCGCCAAATGAGCCGTTTAATTTTTTTGCCTGTCCCCGAAAGTTTCAAAAATCAAATAAAAACTTCAGAAAACACTTTTTCTATAAATCCAAAAATACCAATTCCGATAGAAATTGAAGAAGGCAATGAAGAAAAAGCTCTTTGCAGTTTAACCATGGACATGATCATAAAGGGCATGTTACGCGCCATCGAAGAAAACGGCATAAAACAATCATGGAAAGATTATTATTCGGGCTTTGTGCTCTTTATGCGCCCTGATATTTTGGAAATATGCCAGAATGAAGAGGCGCAAAAACAAGAAGCCGCGGAATAGCGCGAAGGAATTTAGAATATTTTGACCACGAATGGAATCTGCGATTCCTTCACCAACAAGCGCCTTTGGCGCTTTCACGAACCATGTCCGATATCTTTTCTCTTTTTCAAAGAATTATTTGTTTGCTAGCCTGGCTTTTAGGTTTAAGGAAAAGAATACGGACGGCAGGTTCGGATTTGTTCGTGTGGTTAGTGGTTAATCTCTTCTCTTTTCAAAGCCTTGCGATTTCTTCCAATTATTCTATTTCCCCGTTAATAATTCTAATACCTCTTATTTCTGACCTCCGTGCCTTTGTGCCTCTGTGTGAGTTCTTTTATAGAATCTCCTCATACATAGTTTTTTCCCTGCCCGACATAAGCCGGGCAAGACATGAAAATTCATGTACATATATATGGTGTGACCCTGCATGGCACTTTAGTGAAATTGAAAGAATTTTGAAAAAATGATAAATTTAATGAAGATTTCTACCACGAACCACATCAACAAGCTCGCAAGCTCGCTTACGCAAACAATGTCCGAAGTTTTTAATAATTTATAATAACATGCGAGTGGTTTGTTTTTATAAATTCTAAAAATTCATTCATAGATTTGCTTTTATGAGGCAGTGAAATAGAAATTTTCTTTTCATTATATGTTATTATTATTAATGAAAATATATAAAATGTTATTGATGTAATTGTTTTTATCTCGATCACTTTTTTAAAAAATAAAAAACCGCATACTATACTCGTATCATTATAATAAAAGTAAGAAAATAGAAAATAGAATGATAATATAATAAAAATTACATAAAACAGGATATTAGTGATATTCAATGTATTAAAAAGTTCTTTTCCATCTAATAAGTATAAAAAAAATACTAAAAATAATGCAAGATATAAACCTATAGCTTTATCAACATAATTTATAATTCTTTTTTTGTTTTTTGTTGCAAAATTTTTCATTTTCGGCCTCTATTAATTATCTATTAATTTTTATCTTTTGTAAATAAAAAAAATATTTCTACCACGAACCACACCAACAAGCTCGCAAGCTCGCTTACGCAAACAATGTCCGATATTCTCTCTCTTTTCCCAAGAATTATTTGTTTGCTAGCCTGGCTTTTAGGTTTTAGGAAAAGAATACGGACAACAGGTTCGGATTTGTTCGTGTGGTTTCGGCCTGTAGCTCTAATTAAAAATTTTAAATTTCTCTGGCCTCTCGCCATTTCGCATTTTTCATCCACACGCTTTCGCGTGCAGACTTCAGGCGGGTAAAAGTTTTCTCTTTTCAAAGCCTTGCGATTTCATCCAAAGAAAGCCCTGTGATTTCACTGATGAAGTCAGGTGTTGAACCTTTGGCAAGAAGATTGCGGGCGATGGCAAGTTTTTCGTTATACGCTTGCTTAAGACCTTGTTCAAGACCCTCAGCTATGCCATCTTCTTTCCATTGCAAATGCAGACAAATTTCGTCTTCTCTCGCGAGGTTTCTATGAAATTGATAGTCCCTTATTGATTCCAGTAAACCCATTCTTTTAGTGCATTTTATCGGTTTCTTTAACTGCGGGTATTTCTTTGCAAGCATTTCATATTCCTCCTTCTTTGTGCATTTCAAGAATCTCAGCCAAGGCCAAATCGCGCTGTCTTCTTCTTCAGGCAACTTTGGCAGTTCAATGATAACCACTTTCAGCAAGTCTGTAAAGCTTCTGTTTTTATCATTCCTCAGCTCGTACACGTTCAGATAATCGTTTTCTTCCGCCAATAAAACATGGTCGCAAATTACAATACTGATGACATGATGCAGTTTTCTGTATTTGTCTCCCCATTTTATTTGGTCTCCCACAAGACGTGCGCCGTAATACAATACCCTGTTTTTCATATACGATCTTTTTTGAACCTGCAGCTCGATGTGGAAAATCTTGCCCGATTTCGTTTCAAGTTTGATGTCCACAACTCCCGATTTGTCCTTCCTGAACATCCTGTTTAAGACAGGGTTTTT
>WQSP01000013.1 GCA_009787795.1 Treponema sp. | reverse complement strand
AAGCTTGGTTACCCGGTATTAATGCGTCCCTCCTACGTTTTGGGCGGGCAGAACATGATCATTGCTTTCTCGCCCGAAGACATCAAAGAATATATGGAAATAATTCTGCGCTCAAAACAGGACAACCCCGTGTTGATCGACAAATACCTAAGCGGGCGCGAGATCGAAGTGGATGCCATTTGCGACGGCACAGATGTTCTCATCCCCGGCATCATGGAACACATTGAGCGCACAGGCGTTCACTCGGGCGACAGTATCGCCGTGTATCCTGCGCTTAATATCGATGATGAGCTTGCAGACGCTCTTTTTAATGTGACAGAAAAACTTTGCATGGCTTTAAATGTTCGGGGTCTTGTGAACATTCAATACGTTCTTTATGAAAATGAAATCTATGTAATAGAAGTAAACCCTCGCGCATCAAGAACAGTTCCGTACATCAGCAAGGTGACTGGCGTTCCAATGTGCGAGCTTGCGACAAAGGTAAGCGTCGGGGAAATGCTTTCGTCACTTGGTTACACATCGGGCATTGCAAAGATTCCTCCGTACATTGCCGCGAAGGTTCCTGTCTTTTCATTTGAAAAGCTCGCAGGCCTTGACACTCACCTTGGACCCGAGATGAAATCGACAGGCGAAGTTTTGGGACTTGGTAAAAATCTTGAAGAAGCGCTGTACAAGGGTCTTGTCGCCGCGGGTTACAAGATGAAAAAATCCGGCGGCGTATTAATGACAATCAAGGACGGCGACAAGGGCGAGATAATCGGCATGGCGCAAAAGTTTACCAAACTGGGATTCGCTCTTCATGCAACGCGGGGTACAGCGCGTTTCCTTAATAAAAAAGGATTCAATGTTGAACCCATCGATAAAATCTGCGACAACCCGGACATCAACACAGAGACGCTTTTAGCAAGCGGAAAGATCAGCTACATCATCTCGACATCGGAAAAGGGAAGAGACCCCGCGTATGACGATGTAAAACTTCGCAGGAAAGCCTGCTCGCTCGGCGTTCCGTGCCTTACTTCCATTGATACGGCGAACGCGCTTGCCGACTCCTTGCTTTCCGATTACAGCGAAATAAACACCGAGCTTGTCGATATAAACAATTTAAGAACCAGCCGTATCAAACTACCGTTTACCAAAATGCACGGAACCGGCAACGATTACATCTATATAAATTGTTTCGATCTTGATATAAATTCGCCCGAGTCGCTTTCTGCGCTTCTTGCCGACAGGCACACAGGCATCGGCGGCGAAGGCGTTATATTGATTCTGCCGTCCGAGAGCGCCGATGCAAGGATGCGAATTTTCAACCTGGACGGCAGCGAAGGCGCGATGGCAGGAAACTCGATTCGCTGCGTTGCAAAATATCTTTACGACACAGGCATTGTAAAAAAACGCGACATGAGAATCGAAACACGAAGCGGCATCAGGGAACTGCATATTTCCACACGGAATGGAGATGTTTTATCTGTTAAAGTAAACATGGGAAGGGCGCAGTTGAATCCCGAAAAAATCCCCGTCAATCTTCCGGGAGAAAATATAATCGCAAGGCAAGTTACAATCGGCGGCGAGCAGTATGAAATGACATGCGTCTCGATTGGAAATCCCCATACTGTAGTGTTCCGCGACAATGTTGACGGAATTGACCTGCAGAATATCGGGCCTCTCTTTGAGAATAACCCGATGTTCCCGGACAGGGTAAACACCGAGTTTGTGGAAATAATGGATGCCAATCATCTAAAGATGCGCGTTTGGGAACGGGGCAGCGGAGAGACACAAGCATGCGGAACAGGCGCATGTGCCGCCGCAGTGGCCGCAGTGCTTAACGGTCACTGCAAAAAAGGCGCGGCAATTAAAGTTCAGCTTCCCGGCGGCGAATTGTTTGTCAATTATACTGACGAAGCCGTTTATTTAACCGGGGATTGCGTAAAAGTTTATGACGGCGTTGTGGAGATTTAAAAACGCAATATAGACAGCAAGGGATTTTACTTGTAATATAAAATAGTAGAAAAATGAATAATTATATTTTTACAGTTGAAAGGGAAGCATACGAAGGCGTAAAGCGAATTGCCGGCAAAGTGGCAATGGATTTTGAAATGGTCTCCGGCGTTTTTCCGGAAATTATTGAATCTTTTCCGGCTGCAGGCGGGATTAACATAATTTTTGCCACATTGGGCAGAAGTCCCTCTATAGAAAAATTCATAAAGAACGGCGACATTGACCCTTCGTTAATAAGCGGAAAAAGGGAAGTATACCAGATAAAATTTATCGATAAGACTCTCGTTGTTCTCGGCAGCGACAAGCGCGGAACCATTTACGGCATGTTTGCCCTGTCAGAATACATTGGCGTTTCTCCTTTGCATTTCTGGGGAGATGTTGAACCGACACGCCGCGAAAAAATCGAAATTGGCAAAAACATTGAAACGGTTTCCAAAGAGCCAAGCGTCAAGTACCGCGGATTTTTTATCAATGACGAATGGCCGTGTTTTGGCAATTGGACATTCAAGCATTTTGACGGCTTTACCGCCAAAATGTACGACCATGTTTTTGAACTTTTGCTTCGCCTTAAAGGGAATTATCTGTGGCCCGCGATGTGGTCATCGTCTTTTTCGCTTGACGGGCCCGGCAATTTAAACGAAGAGCTTGCCGACATTTACGGCGTTGTAATGGGCGCTTCCCATCATGAGCCGTGCCTTCGCGCAAGCGAAGAATGGGGAAAAGTAAAAGGTCCTGACAGCGAGTACGGCAGTGACTGGAATTATTACACGAACAAGGAAGGGCTTGTCAAATATTGGGAAGACGGTCTTAAAAGAAGCGGACAATACGAAAAAATCATTACCATTGGAATGCGCGGGGAGCGCGACACTTCCATGCTGGGAAGCGATTCGTCCTTAAGGGACAATATCGATCTTTTAAAAGAAATAATTTTAAAACAGCGCGAACTTATACGAAAGCATGTAAATCCCGATATAGACAGCGTACCGCAGTTAATTGCCCTGTACAAAGAAGTGGAAGAATATTTTTACGGCAGCGAACATGTAGAAGGCCTTAGATACTGGGATGAAATTGAAAATGTTGTCTGTATGCTGTGCGAAGACAACTTCGGTTTTGTGCGGACATTGCCTGTCGAAGAAATGCGCCGTCGCAAGGGCGGCTTTGGCATGTATTATCATCTGGATTACCACGGCGCTCCAATTTCCTACGAGTGGCTGCCGTCCACTTCCTTTGAAAGGATTTGGGAACAAATGACCATGGCTTATGATTACGGGGTCAGGGACATTTGGGTTTTGAATGTCGGCGATTTAAAGTTTAACGAAGTTCCGCTTGCCTACTTTATGGAGCTTGCCTACGATTTTGAAAAATGGGGAACGTCATCGCCGAACAGCATAGGCAAATATTTGGCTGTATGGCTGGAAAAGACTTTCCCGGTTGCAGAAAAGCAAACGCGCGAAAAAATGGCAAAGGTTCTTCATGACTATATAAAAATGAATGCAATGCGCCGTCCCGAAGCGCAAAACGAAAATATTTATCATCCTTGCCATTACCTTGAAACGGACAGAATGCTCTCGCTTGCAAATGAAATAGACCGTTTGAACGAAGATGTTTTTTCTGCGCTTTCTCCCGGCTGCAAAGACGCATACTACAGCTTGATTTACTATCCCGCAAAGGCAAGCGTCAATCAGCTAAAAATGAATTTGTATGCAGGGAAGAACAGGCACTTTGCAATTCAGGGAAAGAAGATGGCAAACAAGTATGCCGCGCTTGTAACCGAGTGTATCGACAAAGACCGCGTGTTGTCAGAAGAGATTGCTTCTTTTAAAAATGGCAAATGGGAAGGCATGGAATTGGCTCCCCATACAGGCTTTGTAAGATGGAACGAAGACAACTGCAGATACCCGTTAAGGATTCAGGTGGAACCTGCCAAAAAACCGCGTCTTGTCGTTTCGCGAAAAGACAGGGAAGAAATTTTTACAAAGGCTTACGGCAGACCGATGACAATCGAAGTAAACGATTTTCTTTATGCGGGAAACAATGAGGTCATTTTGGAAATTGCCAATGACGGAATCGGCAGTCTTCATTATTCAATTGAACCGGATGAGCCATGCGATTGGCTGGAGATTGGTCCTTTAAAAGGAGAAGTCGAGTTTCAGGATGAGGTGACTTTGCGCATCAAAAGGGAATTGCTTTCTTCTTCCTGCGAAATCCACGAGGCTCGTTTGCTTGTTAAAGACAAGGATACAGTTGTGGCTGTAGAAATAAAAGCGAGGCATATCAGCGTCAAAGACCTTCCGCCAAAAACGCATCTTGAAAATAACGGCGTAATTGTAATGGAAGCGAGAAATTACAGCGCTAAGAAAAATGTTCAAGGCGGCAGTTTCCTTGAGCTTGACAAGTACGGAAGAAGCGGCTGCGCAATGAAAGTTTTTCCGACCACATCCAATTTTAACGAGAGCGGAGAAAGGCCGACTCTGGAATACAGCTTTATAATAGAAGAAACCGGCGATTATATTGCGCAAATCCGGACAGCGCCTGTAAACTCCGTACAGAAGAACCGTCCCTTGAGATTTTTGTTTGCAGATGGATACGGAAATGTGCAGGTAGTCACTTCGGTATCGCAGGATTTCCAGGCGGGAAACCCTCATGACGAAGTTTGGAGCGAAGGCGTACTCAGTAACATTAGAAAAGATGTCGTATCCTTTAACGCGCAAAAGGGTCTTTGTAAAATTTCCATAGGCGCGCTCGAAGCCGGGCTTGTGCTGGAAAGAATTCTAATTTATAAAAAAGACGAAACGCTGTTGGAATCATATTTGGGGCCACCCGAAAGTTTTTATTCCGGGTGATCCTTAAATTCGACAAATGTATAACGGTTGCGTCCCTCTTGTTTGGATTTGTACAACGCTTCGTCCGCGCATTTTACATAGTCGCTTGAACTCTGAAAATGTTTTACAGAGCTCGTTGTTCCGCCGATGGAGACTGTCACATAAGGAACAACCTTGCTTCCTTCGTGAGGGATGTCTATTTCGCGAATCCTGTTTAACATTTTTTCCGCGATAAGAAATGCGCCCCTTTCGTCGGTGTTCGGCAGAACGACAACAAATTCTTCGCCGCCGTATCTTGCCACAAAGTCTTCTTCTCTTGTTATGACTTTGGACAGCTCTTCTGCAACTTCTTTCAGGCAGTTATCGCCCATGTCGTGTCCGTAGGTATCGTTGTAATTTTTAAAGAAGTCGATGTCTATCATCAAAAGGCTCAGCTTGCCTTTCGTTCTTGATAAGAGCTTGATAAGCGACTTCATGTTTCCGTCAAAGAACCGCCTGTTGTAAATTTCTGTCAGTGGATCGATTATTGTCATGCTTAAAAATTCGCCAAGGGTTTCTATCTCGTCCTTGCCGTTTGGTTTTTCCGTATGGTCCAAATCCCAGTCGGTAGAAATCCTTCCAATCTCTTTTACGATTTTGTACAGCGGCTCAAGCAATTTTGTAACAAAGATATTGAATACCGCAAGGATGGAAAGTATTACCGCCATCATTACAAGAAAGAGAACGGTCATTCCCGTTTTTAACTCTTCTGCAAAAGCAAAAGGATGAAACGCTGTTATATACCAGTTTAGATCCGGGATTGCTCCAAGAGCTGCAACTCCGTCTTCACTCTTAGTATTAAAATATACGATTTCATCCTTGACAAGTTTTCCGACGGAATCAAGAATTTCCACTCCGGTTTCATTCAGTTCCTTTGCAAGATTGATTTTTCCCTTTGCAAGGCTTATATCGCTTGATCCTGTGATTTCTCCCGCATTATTAAAGAAGTATAAAAGCGCTTCCCCGGAATAATTTTTATAAATGGAATCGATATAATATGTAAGGTCGATTCCGGCTCCTACCATACCGACAGCTTTTCCGTTGTCATTAAAAACCGGAGCATTGATCCAGAGGTTTGTCACATCCAGATCCGGATTAAAATTGATGTTCAAATTGTACAGTTCGGTTTCGTTAAGGGTCATGTTGTACCAATAATTTACAGGGTCGTCGGGATTGACCAAATACGGTTCGTGACCTGTCGTATGAAATATTCTATCCCTGTCGTCAACCCAGAAAATCGATTTGCCGGACAATGCGCGGCTGTATGCGTTTATCTCTTCCAATATCAATTTGTTCATTTCGGGGTTATTGGCATCCGAAAATATTTTCCTGATTAAAGGAGAGTCCGCCATTTTTAAAACGATTAATATCTCTGCATTTATAAATGCTTCGAGCCTTAGGCGCTCAAGCTCTACTGATTTTTTTAATTCCTGTCCTGCGCTTGTGTCAAGAATCTGTCCCATAAGAAAAATAAAAGACGCGCTTCCCAAAATAAAGATAAATAAGAATAACATGACGGAGAACATCAACAACCTGCGTTTCATGGAAGCTTGACGCTTCTGAGAAATCGGCAAAAAGAAAACATCCTTACTTATCATGTAGTATAATAGTATTACGATTTTCCGTTTATGACTACTAGACACTATCTTGTTCAAGTCATAGAATGATCACTAGAGATGAAGAATGCATATTACTGATCTTGTAGCCGGGCTGGTTCTCCAGATTGGCGTAATAATTCTGGCAGTCCGATTGTTCGGACGGCTTGCAAAATTGATAAAAATACCTTCCGTTTTGGGCGAACTGCTGGCGGGTGTTATTATAGGTCCGTTTGCCCTTGGCGGTATTCCGATACCCTTTTTCCCGGAAGGCATATTCCCGTTAGCATTAACGACACATCACACCCTTGCCGTTAGCCTCGAATTGTATTCTTTTGCGACATTTGCTTCTATAGTACTATTATTTGTAACAGGATTGGAAACCGACCTTAGCATGTTTCTTCGTTATTCGGTCGCAGGCAGTATCATCGGAGTCAGCGGAGCGCTTTTGTCTTTTGCAACAGGCACCCTTGCAAGTTATCTTTTATTGTCGTTTTTTGGTCTGCATGTTGAATCCTTTTTGGATCCGCGCTGTTTAATGCTTGGCGTTGTAGCCACTACTACGTCTGTAGGAATAACTGCGCGTACTTTGTCCGAGCGCAAAAAGCTTGATTCGCCCGAGGGCGTTACGATTTTATCGGCATCTGTTTTTGATGATGTAATTTGGATCATTCTTTTGGCGATTGCTCTTGGTATCGTTTCTTTTACAACAGGACAGGCAAGCGCAGGACTTTCCGCTGTATCGATTTTAATGCTTGCCGGCAAGGTTATTGGTATCTGGTTTGGCGTAACTGTTCTTCTTCTTCTTTGTTCAAAATTACTTGCAAAGTTCTTAAAATCATTTAAAAGCAGCCTGGAATTTTCCGTGCTTGCGCTTGGCCTTGCTTTAATCCTTGCAGGGCTTTTGGAAAAACAGGGGCTTGCGCTGATCATCGGCGCGTATATCGCCGGGCTTGCGCTTTCCAAAACTGACATTGCCGCGATTGTGCAGGATCGAATAAGAGCGCTTTATGAACTCTTTGTGCCGATCTTTTTTGCCGTAATGGGCATGATGGTAGATATCCGCGAAGTTACGACTCCGTTTGTTTTAATCTTTGGCGCATTATTTACACTGGCGGTAATTTTATCAAAGGTGCTGGGAAGCGGCGGCACCGCGCTTCTATCAGGCTTTAATAATAAAGGCGCCCTGCGAATTGGAATGGGAATGATTCCGCGCGGAGAGGGCGCGTTAATTACATGCGGTATCGGGCTTGCAATAGGTATTTTTGACATCAAGCTTTTTTCTGCGGCAGTCTTTATGATTTTCCTTACCATCGTTATTTCTCCCGCGCTTCTTGGTCTTGCGTTAAAAATTCCCGGGCAGGGGACAAGGAAACCTGTAAAGCATCATGACAGTGTTCGCGAAATATGGAACTTTGAAACAAAGGAAATCGCGGACCTTGTTGTTGACAATCTTTTGGCGGAACTTCGCAACGAAGGCTTTTATATTCAGATGAATATCGACGAAGGAATTTCCCAGGCGCGAAAAGATGACATTGCGATTTTTATTACCGAGGAACATGCGTCTATAATGATATCTACGGCAAAGACAGATATGCCGTTTGTAAAAAACGAGGTGTACGAAGTAATTCTGGATCTTTACCATAATATTGAAAGACTTAAATTATCCGCAAGTCCTGCGGCAATGAAAAAGGAATTATCAGATACGCAAGCTCGCACTACAAAAAATATTATTGCTCTTATCGATCCAAATTGCTTAATCCTGGATTTAAAGGGTACTTCCAAAGGACAGATTATTTCCGAACTTGTAGACTTGCTGGACACTAATGGAAAATTATTGGACAAGGATTTGGTTCTAGCAGACGTGCTTGAGCGTGAAAGAACCATGAGTACCGGAATGGATCACGGCATTGCTCTTCCCCATGCGAAGACTGACGGAATCGCCGATACCGCAGTTGCCATCGGAGTAAAAAAGGAAGGTGTCAATTTTGAGTCGATGGACGGGCAGCCTTCGCAGCTCTTTGTTCTTATCGTTTCACCAAAAAAAGACTGCGGTCTTTACGTTCAGTTCTTGGCGGCAATCGGCGCAATTTTAAGAGATGGAACCCTGCGTGACGCGATAATCAACGCTTCTGCGCCAACTGAAGCCGTTGAGCTTATGAAAAAGTTCAAAAAGTGATCAATATTAAAAAGGAACTTGGTTAAAAAACCCTTTAAAAACACAACTTTTTTTATTCCAAAAATTCCAATATTGTGATAAAATTGTTCAGAGGGAATAAATGGCTGTTAAGGTTACGTCTGTACATAATTGGGACATCGAGCGTATTGTAATTGGAGGCTGGCAGCCCAATGTAAAGGTTGTAATATACTTTTTTTCCCCGGATTTTGAAAAATACAATATCCAAAAAGCGCTGAACGATGCTTTCCCCGGCGCGATATGTTTTGGCGCATCAATGCACGGCGGATGGTCAAGCGAAGGAGCGATTAAATCCGGCGTCGCGGTTATGACGCTTTCCAATGAAGAAGTGGAAGAAGTTTTTCTTTCCTTTCAGGACGGAGTAAAAGAAGACCCGATTCTCGCCGCTCATGCGGCAATAAACGAATTAAAAAGAAAATTACACGGGCAAAGCATTAACCCCGATGAATACTTGGGTTTGGTTTTTTTTGACGGACTTTGCCTTGGCGAAGTTATCATGAAAGAATTTTCCATGGAGAAGGATCTCAATTTGGCATTTATCGGCGGAGCGGCCGCAGATGAGATGACCTTTACAAAAACCCTTGTAGGCGCAGGAGACAAGCTTTCCAAAGACGGCCTTGTCGCAGTTATCATGAAGATGAGGGTTCCATTTTATTTCAACCACTATGTTCATTATCTGCCTACGGAAAAATCGTTTACAATTACCCGCGTCGAAATCATGCAGAGAATCGCGTGGGAAATAAACGGCGAACCTGCCGCAGAATTTTACGCAAGGCAAGTCGGCGTAAGCAAGGTTAGCGATTTAACAATAGAAATCTTCGCTAAAAATCCGCTTGGTCTTTTGCTGGGAGACAGCGTCTATATACGCAGTCCCAATTTGATTGTCGACGGCAAGGGAATACAATTTTATTGCTACATCGAAGCGGGTACGAAAGTGTTTTTGCTTAAGCAGGGTGACATCATTGCAAACGCGCAAAAAAGCATCGAAGGGGCAAGTCAGTTTCTTTCCGGGATACAGGGTTGCCTTCTTTTTAACTGCGTTCAGCGTCATTTGGAACTTATAGAGAAAAACAAGATAGACGAGTTTAACGACGTATTCAGCAAATACCCGATGATTGGTTTTAACACTTATGGCGAAGAACTCTTTACGCATCATAATCAAACATTAACGGCTGTTTTTTTTGGAACCTTGCCGGAAAAAGGAATGGCGGATCCTTATAAAACCAAACGTCTTTTCCATTATACGGACAGTAAGTTAAAATCGCTTGTCTTTGACATTGTAAGCCGAAGCGAACTTTTAAACCTGACGATTTCCTATTTAAAAAGCACCATGGATGCCGCAAGGGAAGAAGCGTCTCATGATAATTACGAGAGTATAAGAAAGAGCATCGGCGCCATGATCGAACAGTCAAATATATCAAAGGACGATATTTACAGGATGCTTGTCGTTTACCAGAACAATGTGGAAAAAACGGGCGAATATGTTTTTAGCATAGTTGATGAAATAAGGACGCAGAATGCGCGCCTTAACGAATTGCGCGAAGAAGCTGAAATGGCCAATCGCACAAAAAGCAACTTCCTCGCAAGCATGAGCCATGAAATCCGTACGCCGATGAACGCGATTACCGGCATGGCGGAACTTTTAATACGAACGAATCTTTCGGACGAAGCAAGAGGGTATGCGCAGGATATTAAGCAGGCGGGAACCAATCTTATTACAATTATCAACGACATTTTGGACTTTTCAAAAATTGAAGCCGGCAAAATGGAGATTATTCCGATTAGGTATTTGCTTGCATCGCTCATTAACGATACGGTTAACATTATTCGTACCCGGCTTAAAGAGAAACCGATACGGTTCTTTACAAACATAGACGGGAAAATCCCGAATGTTCTTATCGGCGACGAAGTGCGTCTGCGCCAGATTCTTCTTAACCTGCTTACCAATGCCGTAAAATTTACGGACAGGGGACATATCAGTTTGACAGTAACGGTTCGCGGCAGAAGCGAAAATAAAGTATGGCTGGACTTTGCAGTGTCCGATACCGGAAAGGGAATCAAACCCGCCGACAAGAAAAAACTGTTCAGCGAATTTGTCCAGGTCGATTTGAAAAGGGATCGCAGCGTAGAAGGTACGGGGTTGGGTCTTGCAATTACAAAACGCCTAAGCCTGATCATGGACGGCGACATTAACATGGAGAGCGAGTTCGGCAAAGGCAGTACGTTCACAGTAACTATTCCGCAGGGAATCGATTCGGACGAACCGTTTGCCGCAGTTGAAAATCCGGGAACCAAAAACGTTCTGATTTATGAAGGCAGATTATTGTACGGCGCTTCTGTGTGCTGGTCTTTAAGAAACATGGGCGTAAATCACACAATGGTCAACAATATGGAAGAGTTTATCGGCGCGCTGTCAAGACATGAATGGTCGCTTGTGCTTTCCGGTTACGGTATCTATGACAAAATAAAACTTGCAATGGACAAACCCGAAGACTTTTATCCCGGCGGCAAGAAACCTCCTGTCGCGTTAATGATCGAATGGGGTTCGGAAGCGTATATCCCCGATGTTCGTTTTGTGTCATTGCCCGTTCAGTCTTTGTCTCTTGCAAATATTCTTAACGGCAAAGACGAAATTAAGGGATACGCAGACGCGGCTTCCAGAACCCTTGGCGCAATACGCTATGCATTCCCGGGAGCGCGAATTCTTGTTGTGGATGACATCCCGACAAATTTAAAAGTGGCGGAAGGTCTTTTGGCTCCCTACCGCACCGAAATCGATAAATGTCTTTCAGGCCCCGAAGCAATCGAACTGATCAAGCATAATAATTACGACATTGTTTTTATGGATCACATGATGCCGGAAATGGACGGAATCGAAGCAACCGCCCATATTAGAAGTTGGGAAGATGAACACGGAGGGGATTGGCGTGTGCCGATTGTCGCGTTAACTGCAAATGCGGTTTCCGGTGTGCGCGAAATGTTTATCGAAAAAGGATTTGACGACTTCCTGGCAAAACCGATTGACGTATCCGCTCTTGATGAAATTCTTAACAGGTGGATTTCCAAGGACAGACGCGAACAGGGATTGGACGACGAAGCAGAAAGACTTTACAACTTCCCGAATATCTGCGGCATAGACGTTCAAAAGGGCATCAAGATGACAGGAGGTTCCGAAGAAGGATATGTTTCCGTTCTTGCAACTTTCCGAAAAGACGCTGTAGAGCGGATCCAGCTTCTGCGCAACACACTCTACGAAAAGGCGTTGTCTTTGTTTATAACCCATGTTCATGCGTTAAAGAGCGCAGCCGCCGCAATCGGCGCTTTGGAAGTGTCGGCGCAGGCTGCAAAACTTGAAGCCGCAGGAAAAGAAGGCAACCGGGAATTTATAAGCGACAACCTGGATGATTTTATCGAGAGTCTTTCCGAATTGGTGGAAGATATTCACCTTACTCTGGAAATTGAAAGAGCTTCCGGAAAAGAACATGGCGCAAACTCAGAGTTCTCGGAGGAATCCGATCTTGTTCCGCTTTTAAATGCGCTTAAAGATGCAGTAATGTCCGGAAAGGCGGAGTTTATAGACAGAGTGCAGGAAGAAATCAACGATTTGCCGCTTGATAAAAAAACGATAGACACGATGGAAAAAATATCAGATGATGTATTAATGGCGGAGTTTGAAAGCGCTCTAAAGAGAATCGAGGAATTATTGGTGATTAAAACGAATCAACAGGATAGGGAAGTATGAACGGAGAAAAAGCGTTAATAATTATGGTGGATGACAATCCTGCCAATCTTCGTATTGGCAAGAACATCCTTGCAAAAAAATACACTGTCGCAACAGCGCCTTCCGCTGAAAAACTTTTTAACCTTCTGGAAAACAATATCCCCGATTTGATTTTGCTGGATGTTGATATGCCCGGAATGGACGGTTATGAAGCGATCAAAATTCTTAAATCGAAGATAACGACAAAGAACATCCCCGTCATCTTTCTTACCGCTCTTACAGAATCCGACTCCGAGCTTACCGCGCTTACCCTTGGAGCAATTGATTATATAACAAAACCGATTCAGCCTTCGCTTCTTCTTAAACGGATAGAAGTTCATCTGCTTGTCGAAGCGCAAAAAAAAACATTGGAGAGGCAAGCGGACGAGCTTAAAAATTTCAATGACAATCTGCAGAAGATGGTCGATAAAAAAACCCAAAACATCCTGCAGCTTCAAAATGCGCTTTTAAAAACAATGGCGGAACTTGTAGAATACCGTGATGATATAACAGGCAAGCACATCGAGCGTACTCAGCGCGGACTTAGAATTCTTCTGGACGAAATAATCGCAAGCGGCGTTTATAAGGAAGAAACAAAGGACTGGGACATAGAGCTTTTGATCCAGTCTTCTCAGCTTCATGACGTCGGCAAAATATTCATAAGCGACAGCATTTTAAGAAAACCCGGCAAGCTCAGCTATGACGAGTTTGAAGACATGAAGATTCACACTCATGTCGGCAGACAAATAATGGAAAAAGTTGAAATACTTGCGATGGAAAGCGAGTTTTTAAAATACGCAAAAACATTCGCTTCCAGTCATCATGAGTGGTGGGACGGCACAGGCTATCCCTACAACTTAAAGGGCAAGGATATTCCTTTGTTGGGACGAATAATGTCGATTGCTGATGTTTATGACGCGCTTGTTTCTGTGCGTCCGTACAAAAAGGCGTATACTCATGACGATGCCGTAGAAATTATCAGGAAGGGAACCGGAACGCAGTTTGATCCGGTACTTATTGATGTCTTCTTGAGGGTTTCTGAAAGATTCAGGGATGAACACGGTTAACAGGTGAACAAATGATAATCGGAATAGATATTGGCAGCACAACGACCAAAGCGGTTTCCATAGAAAACGGAAAAGTAATGATGAAAATAAAAGCCCGGGCTCAGGATGCCGTAACGGCGGCAACAGGCGCTTTTGGAAAAATCGTTCTGGAAAACGGCATAAAAATCAGCGAGATAGAAAAAATAAAAATTACCGGAGCCGGCGCGACAAAAATAAAAGACGATATCTTCGGCATCCCTACGGGAAGAGTTAAGGAAATTGACGCAATCGGCATCGGCGGAATGTTTCTGTCCGGGCTGAGCAATATTATCATTACAAATATTGGAACAGGCACTGTGATAATCGAAGCGGGAGATCGCGGCATTATTCACTTTGGCGGCTCCGGTGTCGGAGGCGGTACAATCTTGGGGCTGGCAAAAAGGTTTTTACCGATTGCAGGGTTCAGCGACATTGTGGAACTTGCAAAAACAGGAAAGCTGAATCAGGTTGATCTTCTGCTGGGCGACATTACGGATACAAGCATAAGTTTTTTAAGCGGCGAAAGTACCGCCTCAAATTTCGGCAAAATGCTGGATACCGCAAGCCATTCAGATTTGGCTCTTGGAATTATCAATATGGTGTATCAGGTGATTGGCGTTCTTTCTGTTTTTGCGGCAAGGGCAAGAAATTCAACGCGTGTTATCGTAACCGGCAACGGCAGCAGAAACGTGATAGGGCAAAAAGTGCTTTCAGATATTTCCGGCATGTACGGAATCGATTTTATCTATCCCGAGTTTGCCGAATACACAACTGCAATCGGCGCGGGGCTTTCAAAGGATTAATCTTAAAGTTTAACGTCAACAACCGGAATGGAAATAAAGAACAGTATTCCTTTGCCCGCTTCCGAACGTATCTTTATGGTTCCGTTTACTTCTTTTAAACGATCGCGTACCAGATTCAAGCCGATGCCGCGTCCTGCATGAACGCCTTCCGTCTCTGCTGTGCTGAAGCCCGGCGAGAAAATCACTTTTGTCAGCGCGTCCTGGTTGTTTGCATCTTCCGGTCTTATCAGGTTTTTACCCAAAGCCTTGTCGGCGATTCTCTTAAAGTCAAGCCCGTTGCCGTCGTCGGAAAGCTTAAGGTTGATAAACTTCTTGTCATCGGACATTTTTATTGAGAGTTTAATGGTTCCCTTTTCGTTTTTACCCTTTGCTGTCCTGTCTTCGGGCATTTCAACGCCGTGTACGGCGGAATTGCGGATAAGCTGCATGAGTATTTCTTTCATTACGCGTCTTGGACCCTTTTCGATGGCCTCGGACTCAACATCGGTTGTAACAAGCTGAATTATTTTACCCTGATCTTCCGCGGCTTTGGATGCTGTCTTTATTAGCGAGTCGATCATGACTTTAACATTTTGCTTTTTGTCGGAGCCGCTTCCGCTTCCTACGCTTCCGCCTGTGTATGATTCAAGCTTGGAAATAATCTCCCTGAAACCTTCTTTTTCGTTTGAAAGTTTTTCTATGTCCATTGTAAGGTCAAGCATTTCTCCGAACGGAACATCGCCTTCCGCTTCCCTCAGTTTTTTGATCTTCGATTCCAGGTTATGCACCTTGTTGCCGAAAATGCTCAATCCCAAAATGACCGCATTGGATTTAATCGCGTGAATGGATTGATAAACTTTTACAAGCGCTTCATGCGTGGAAAGCGTGTCGTTCTTTAAGTTCTTGTCGATTGTTTCAAACTCATGCTCCATGTCCTGCATAAAGTCGCTGAAAACATCGGGCTGAACCTGAATAAGTTCAAAGACAGCCTGCATTTCTTCCTGACGCCTGGCTTCTTCTTCTGCCAACCTCTGCTGCAATTCGACCCTTAAGGTAATGTCGTAAAGCGTAACCAGGATATATATTTCGCCGCGATCGCGCTCTACTGTAGAGAATGCAAATTGGAAGACCTTTCTGTCGCCTGTGTTTTTGTTTACATAATGAAGCTCGTTTAGCGGATTAATCTCTTCCAGCATGTCCAAATCCAAAGAGCGGTCAAGAACCATGTTGAAATAATCCTTAATGGCTTCCATCTCGTTTTTGCTTACAGAGTCCGAGATTATATCGGTTAAAAGTTTGCCGAAAAGTTTTGTGTCCGAAAGCATTTCTTCCAGATAGCGCGAATAGTGATCCTGTATTATGTAATTTTTATCCATGAAGAAAAGACCGATCTTCATACTGTCTTTCATGGCTGCAATTTCATCGCGTTCCGCAAGATGCGTCATGTCGTAAAGAGAGATAAGAGTGCCGCCCGTTCCGCCGGGAAGCGCATGCGATGATGCCTTGAAATATCGTTTCTGACCGTCAAGCGTAAATTCCCAGTCGCCCGAATAATCGTCTTTTTCCTTTAACATTTTTCCCGCATGAATTTTCAGGCTTCTGCCCGGGAACAAGTCGATCAACGGTCTGCCTTGGATCAGCGTCTGGTCGTTTGCGTTTCCAAGCTGGGCCAATGTTTTGCTTGCATATACAATTTCGTTGCGTTCGTCGATCATCGCCACAACGTTTTCTGTCGATTCAAGAAGGTTATTAAATGAATTCTGATGCTCAAGCGCTTTGTTCAGCGAAATGGTTGCGGTTTTGGTAATAAGCAGCATAATCACGCTGGAAAAGAGGCTGATGCTCCAGTTTACCAGCAGCGCGGATAACGCTGTTCCGTGTCCGCCGATGGGAAAGCCCCTAAAATGAAGGAAGCCAAGAATCAAATTGGTTACGATAATATAAACAAGAGTTCTGTTAAATCTCGAATAAGTGCAGCTTATGGCGGTGAAGGCGGTAACGATAAACAGATAATGCGTATTATACCAATTGCACATCATCATCAAAGCCGTATAAAACAGGAACAGCATAAACGGAACATTAAATGCCATTTTATATTTATGTATTGAATTTCTTTGAATGATGATAACAACAACCAGCGCAATAATCATTGTCAGACCTGCAATGCTGTAATCAACCTGAATTTTTTCTACCAGTGTTTCAATTATAAAAGCTGCGCTTAAAAAGACAATCATCGCGATGGATGAAATATTTGCGACATTTCTAAGTTTTAATTCGTCCGTTTTTTTTACTGCCATGGTTTAAGCCCCCGCCATTGAAGCAATTGGGTATGAAATGCCCTCTGCCGCAACCAATTGCACCGCATGAGACACTACGCTTAAATCGACATTTACGTCCCTGATATATTCATTGTCCAGCTGAATCCACATTCTGTTTTTTGATTTAACCGATATTTTTTTTGCCTGTATGTAAATGCAGTTTTTGGGACGTTTGCCTTTTGAATATTTTCGAAGCGAAGACAGCATATTCATCGGGTAGGTAGATTTTAAAAGAGCTATGTCCAATACGCCGTCGTCGGGGGTGGCATCGGCTACGCCTGTCAATTTTCCCGAATGATAAGGTCCGTTAGCAACATGAATAAGACAATAATGTCCGCTGTAATCCCTGTCGTCAATGGAAATTTCGTATTCTCTGGCGGCGAGTGTTTTGTCGAATGCCGTTAAAAAGTTATTCAAAAAGGAAGAAAATCTGGAAAAAACAAAAAAGCTGCTTTTGTTCAATTTTGACTTCATGTCCCTGACTCTTTTTGAAATTCCGGCATTCATTCCTATGTAGCAGGAATTAAGCGCATAGTTTACGCCCCACCTGATTGCGTCCGTAGGAAGCGCGTCGGAATTTACAAGAGTGGGAATATCCCTGAAAGTCTCGAGCTTGTCGTCGCCGAAGATTTTAATAAAGTCGTTTGTTTCGCCAAAAGGAACCGCAGCAAGCTGCATGTTCGGAAAATGGGCAACGCCGTTAAGGCAGTCGAAAAGTATTTCTTCTCCGCCGACCGCGTAAATTCTTACGATGTCGCCCGCTTTTGCCTTTTCCGCTTCTTCCTGAATAATGCCAATCGCATTCCTGCGGTATCGGGAGTATTGAATCGAGAAATCAGGATTTTGCTGAGTTCTGAAAAACTGCCCTATACCGTCAAGTATGCTATCCATTCTCCATTGCTGGCTGTAGAAAGCTTTTGGATCGAACACAAATACGTGCTTCATTATGTCCTCTCCTGTCTATTTTTCGGGATCAAGTTCAATTGCCACCATTAGATGAAAGATATCGTTGTCAAACGCTTTATGAGGGATACAAAGAATGCGTGTTTGCTTGCTTGGCCACGCGATTGAATGTTCTTTTCCCTTTATAATTGTAGGGATAGAAATTACGATTTTGTCCCCGTTCGGAACTTTCGGTTTGATGTTACCCGCAATAATGTTGTTGATTTCGCCGATTGCGTCAACAACATCGGCATCAATTTCCGAATGACCTTCGCCTGCGAGCAAATCGGTCAGTTTGATTGCCAAATCCGCTTTCATGGAAACGATAACGGCGCCCTTTACAACGCCGGAAAGCCCGATTACCGCCGAAATGTCCCACTCAAAACCCTGATCCGGATCCAAAAAGTGCGGATGCCTTGGTACAATGTCCACGCCAACAAACTCCTTAAACGTGTTGACTGTGACCTCTACAAATGGTTCTACATAATTTTGCAACTCGACTGTCATAATTACATCCTGAATAAGCGTAGTTTTGCCAATTTTTGTTTGAATAAATCAAGTTTGATTGGCTTTGTAATATAATCAGTGGCTCCGTGTTTTAACGCTTCTATTACGTTAAATTTGGCAGCCTCACTGGTTACCATGATAATGGGCAGATCTTTATACTGATCCATTGCCCTGATCTGTTTCAGGAAATCAATTCCCGACAATCTTGGCATGTTCCAGTCAAGCAATATCAGATCAACCGTCTGTGTTTCGAGCAGAGCCAACGCTTCTTCGCCATCTTTTGCTTCGATGAAGTTACAGGCTGATTCCACTCCCGAGAAGACACCTTTAACGGTGTTCCTCATAATTCTGGAGTCGTCAACAATCATTATTGTTACACCGGCAGGCATATTTTCTCCTTCTCATATGATATTATATAATTGTAATATATGTTTAGCTAAAAAACAATCAAAATCATTCACTTTTTTAAGATTTTCCGAATAATTCTGCGCGCCATGAGATTGACCAGTTCCATCTTTCCGGAAAATCGGGCGATTCTGCGCCTAAACTCATTCTTCCACGTCTGAATCGAATCGATGTGCTTATGGATAAATCGAATTTATTGTCCTTTTCGGCGTAAATAGTCATTCCGGCCTTTGATCTAAGCTGAAAATTCCTGTATGTCAGGATAAATTCGAGACTGCCTGCGGCGGACTCTTCTTCCCATGAGCCTGAAAGATTGATTCTTAGCGGATTTGAGAGTCCGATTTTACGAATTCCGATGCCAAATCCGACAAAACCCGTGATTTTTTCGTTTTCCCCGATATTATCCGCCGAGACGGATACCCTTGTCAGGCGGAAAATGCTTTCATCGCGTCTGTTCGGCGGACGATAGTAAAGCCCTACAGAGCCTGTGTAAAAAGGTTCGCCGAATGCGGGACTTCGCATAACGGAATCGATTCTGAATACCGAATTATACCTGCTTATCCACTCAATTTTGGCTGCGCCTCTGAAACGTTCTTCGCGGTGCGCTCCGTCTCTGAAAACGAAGCGTTCCCCTGCGCCGTCCGCCGCGATTGAAATATAAATCGGGCGCAGCGATAAAGTCATGCCCATATTCGCATAAATATCCGTTCCCCATGCAAATGTTTCGGATACGGCAAAATCGGAACTTACGGAAAACTTCGGGCTTTTTATGTGAAAAGCTGCGGCATAAAGCACCGATTCGCGCTGCGGAAGAGGCGGCGGATAACCAAACCATGTGCCGATTGTTTTGGGCGCGAGCGTTCTCTCCGTATAGAAGGCTTCCAACAGGAGATCGGTTTTTCTTTTAATGGAAAGATTCAATCCGCCCAAAAATGCCATTGCGCCGCTCTCGATTTCCATTTGCGCCGAAGCAAATCCCCTAATGCCGAAATTTTGGGACAGTGACAGCATGGGAGTGGAAAGAAACAGGTACATTTCGTCGTGTTTTGAGCTTGACGCTTCGCTTTCCATATCCGCAGAAGAAGCCCCATGATTCTCGGGGTACGGAGGCGAGCGAATCCACGGGTTGCGAATTCGCGCAGGAAGACCCCATTCGTCCAAGACGCCGTAAACTGCTTTTGAGCCGGTGGAGAGGTGATACAATCCGCCCGTTACGTTAGTCGCTTCCCTAAGGGGATTGGTCAGCGGTTCCTCAAGCTCAAAATCGAACGTTCTCCTGTCCAGAAAACGCGCGCTTAACAGGATATCTGCAGGCAGGATATCAAGCTGCAGTTCCGCCTGATTGTGAAAAGTCCTGTTTAACAGTTTTAAACTGGTCTTTTCCCACGAGCCGTTCCATGTAAGGCTCCAATTGAAGATTTTCGCGGCGGGTTTTTCCGCGGTCTCTGTTACAATTGCTTCTGTAATGATCTCCGCAGCGACCTCTTCCTCGGGTTCTTCTGCAAGGACATCCGCCCCGCAGAAGATTGCACGACACAGCCATGCTGTCAGGCATAACCTGACTGTCAAGCCAAGCCTGACTTTTAATGATGATGTTTTCATACCCTTATATGGCATGAGAGTGCCGTTTTGCTTTAGCGAAAACGAAAAAAAAGTGAAAAAAATCGGCAAATGGCCGCTAGGCAGCTGCTACCATATCGTTAATAAGTCCAGTAGCGTGTCTTTAGATACTCTTTTAACTTGTCATATTTATGTCCGATGCCGCTTAACAATATTTCCGGGGAAACAATCTTGAATTTGCTTTGATCCGTAATGCAGCTTCGCCATGTAGAAGGCATGTCTTTTCTGCTGCAGGCATAATTTTTTTCCAGCAAATCGATGTTTTTATTCGGAATTACCTGCAGTAACATAAAGTCATCGGCGGATATCGTTTCTATGTTATTATGAGCGATCATTTGTTCCGCCCATATTGTCTGGCGCATAAGCTGATAAAACGGCTCATAATAGTAGCAATTTTTTTTATTCTGCATAATGTCATACATAAGCTGCGATGATTTGTGAATAAGCGCGTCATACCTTTGCCGCCTGAGTTCTCCTGTCGGACCGCTGCTTTTATCGACATCGTCATAATATTCCGCGTATTTCCATGCGATTATGAC
>WQSP01000012.1 GCA_009787795.1 Treponema sp. | reverse complement strand
TTTTTGGAGGAGAATATGGAAGAAGCGATTTTGGGAATGATCACAGAAGGAATCTTCAGCGTCTGGTTTCTTGTAGGCGTTGCATTGGTATTCTTTATGCAGTGCGGTTTTGCAATGCTGGAGGCAGGCTTTACCCGCGCAAAGAACGCAGGCAACATCATCATGAAAAATCTCATGGACTTTGGTCTTGGAGCAATCAGCTTTATGCTGATTGGTTACTGCCTGCTTACCGCAGAAGATTATCTGTTCGGTTTAATCGGCGTTCCCAATATGGGAATCTTTACCGATTACGAAAACTTCAGCCACTCGGATTTTATTTTTAACCTTGTCTTCTGCGCAACTGCCGCAACAATTGTTTCTGGCGCAATGGCAGAACGCACAAAGTTCAGCGCGTATTGCATTTACAGTATCGTAATAAGCGCGGTGATTTATCCGATTCAGGCAGGCTGGGTATGGAACGCAAACGGCTGGCTTGCTCAGCTTGGTTTTATCGACTTTGCAGGATCGGCTGCGATCCACATGGTCGGCGGCATTTCGGGATTTATCGGCGCAGCTTTCCTCGGCGCGCGTATCGGCAAATACGGCAAGGACGGAAAAGCAAGAGCGATCCCGGGGCACAGTTTGACATTGGGCGCGCTTGGCGTTTTCATTCTTTGGTTTGGATGGTACGGTTTTAACGGCGCGGCTGCCGGAAATGCCGGAGAGCTTGGCTCGATTTTTGTCACGACAACAATCGCCGCTGCCAGTGCTTCGGTTGCTACAATGTTGTTTACATGGATCAAAAACGGAAAGCCCGACGTATCCATGTCACTCAACGGCGCACTCGCAGGACTTGTAGGCATAACGGCAGGATGTGCAAACCTTGACGCCTTCGGCGCATTGATGGTCGGTTTGGTTGCGGGCATTCTTGTCGTCCTTGCAATCGAGTTCATCGACATGAAGTTAAAAGTTGACGATCCTGTCGGCGCAGTTGCAGTACACGGAGTTTGCGGCGCATGGGGAGCATTGGCTGTCGGCTTGTTTGCCCTGGAAGGCGGATTGTTCTACGGCGGCGGCGCTTCATTGCTTGGCGTGCAGGCTCTCGGCGTAGCGGCAATCGCAGGATGGACAACAGTAACTGTTGGATTGACATTCTTCGTTATTAAAAAACTGAACGGACTTCGCGTTTCAAGACAGGACGAAGTTGCGGGATTGGATATTACGGAACACGGACTTGCAAGCAGTTATGCGGACTTTATGATTTCTGCATCGGGAAATGCAACAGTTTCGGCTTTTGACAAATCTGTTTCGGAAGAAGCGGCAATCCCTGTTGTAAACAATTCAAAGCCCGGCGCAAAGATGACAAAGGTTGTAATCATTACAAGGCAGACAAGCTTCGAAGGATTGAAAGCGGCGTTCGACAAAATTGGAATTACCGGCATGACCGTAACACGCGTGCTCGGATGCGGCATGCAAAGGGGACGAACGGAGTATTACCGCGGCATTCCACTGGAATCGACTCTTCTTGCGAAACTAAAAATCGAAGTCGTAATCTGCAAAGTGCCGCTCAACCTCTTTATTGATACAGTCAAGAAGGCATTGTATACAGGCAATATCGGCGACGGTAAAATCTTTGTCTACGATGTGGAAAACGTTGTCAAGGTAAGAACCGGCGAAGAAGGTTACGACGCATTACAGGATGATGTATAAGGGTTTATATGGGCAGTATAGATAAAAGAGTCAGCACAGGCGTTTCGGGACTTGATCAGGTTATCGATCAATTGCGTATCGGCGACAATGTTGTTTGGCAGGTGCAGTCGATTGACGATTACCTGAAGGTAGTGCGTCCGTACATCGAGCAATCAAAACTGGACGGACGCCGCCTTGTTTATTTTCGTTTCGGCAATCATGAACCGATAATGGAAGACAGCGAACCGTCTGTCGTTTACAAACTTGATGCCTCGGTCGGCTTTGAAAGTTTTGCGACAAAAGTGCATGACATTATCGAGAAGGAAGGGCTAAAGGCATTCTATGTTTTTGACTGCCTTAGCGACCTGCTTCAATTCTGGTATTCGGATTTGATGATAGGAAATTTTTTCCGCGTCACCTGCCCGTTTTTGTATGTGCTGGATACGATTGCCTACTTCGCGCTGATTCGCGGTGTGCATACGCATTCGACAATCGCGCGTATCCGCGAGACAACCCAGCTGCTCTTGGATCTTTACAATATAAACGAAAAAATTTATGTGCATCCGCTTAAAGTATGGGAACGATATTCGCCGACAATGTTTTTTCCGCATCTTGTCGAGCCCGGCAATGTTGTTCCCATCACTTCGAGCGCGGATGCCGCGTCTCTTTTCTCAGGGTTAGGGCAGGGAATAAGAGCGCGCGACTATTGGGACATAACACTGGACAAGGCCCGCGCCGCGCTTGAAGAAGACGATGAAAGTCAAAACAAAATGAAAAATCTTTTGATCAGCCTGATGATCGGAAGAGAGCCGCGTATCACCGAGCTTGCGCAGACTTATTTTTCCTTGCAGGATATTCTTGACATAGCCTCGCGCGAGATCGGCTCCGGTTTTGTCGGCGGAAAAAGCGTCGGCATGTTATTGGGAAGAAAAGTTTTGGAAAAAAACCTTGCCGTTCTTGAAAACGGCGAGGCTCTTCTAAATTATTGGGAGCCGCATGACTCATGGTATCTTGGTTCCGATATTTTTTACACATACATCGTTCAAAACGACTGGTGGGAATTACGATGCAGACAAAAAACTCCAGAAGGATTTTTTGAGCATGCGGCGGAGCTAAAGGAAAAATTGTTAAAGGGAAAATTCCCGGGCGTTATCCGCGAACAATTTTATCAGATGATGGAATACTACGGCTGGTCTCCCATAATTGTAAGGTCAAGTTCCTTGTTGGAAGACAATTTTGGAAACGCCTTTGCCGGAAAATACGAAAGCGTTTTCTGCGCGAATCAGGGAACGCCCGAAGAACGTTTCGAGGCATTTGAACAGGCTGTGCGCACAGTTTATGCAAGCGCGATGAGCGAAGACGCGCTCGTTTACAGGCAGGGCAGAGGACTTGCACAAAAAGACGAGCAGATGGCAATTCTTGTACAGCGCGTCTCCGGTGACCACTACGGTGAATTGTTCTTCCCGCACATTGCAGGCGTAGGGCATTCTACCAATTTGTATGTGTGGAACAAGGAGATGGATCCAAAAGCGGGAATGATTCGGCTTGTCTTTGGACTTGGAACCCGCGCAGTGGATCGCGTAAGCGGAGATTATGCGCGTCTTGTTCCACTGGATCAGCCGGAGAAAGGTCCGCCTGTCCATTATGGCGATGAGCGAAAATTCTCCCAACATAAGATTGACGCTTTAAACTTAAGGGAAAACCGCATGACAGAATTCGAACTGGAAACCCTAAGCGATCAGGATTTAAAAACGGACAAGGAAATATTTTTCAGCGAAGACTCCGCCTTGCTTGCGCGGATGCGGGAACTTAACCGTCCCATAGACAAAACGCCGTACATTTTGGATTTTAAAAAACTGCTCTCCAAAACTTTATTCCCCGGGTTTGTTAAAAACGCCATGCATACGATAGAAGCGGCATACAATTATCCTGTTGATATCGAATTCTCGGCGAACTTTAACAGCGAAGGCGTTTTTAAATTCAATCTATTGCAATGCCGTCCGCTTCAAATCAAAAGAACCCCAAAATCCCCTTTGGACAGCACGATTCCAAAACCGGACAAGGAAAATATTTTCTTTTCTTCTGTAGGAAATTTTATGGGCGGCAATGTACGTCTGCTTTTGGATTATGTCATTCTTGTAAAACCGGAAAATTATCTTGCGCTTATAGAGCGCGACAAGTATCAGGTTGCAAGAATCATCGGCATGTTAAACCAAAAATTAAAAGGAAACAGCGTCATGCTGATTGGTCCTGGCAGGTGGGGAACAACAACTCCGTCTTTGGGCGTGCCTGTTCATTTCAGCGAGCTTTGCAACATTTCCGTAATGTGCGAGGTGTCGTACAATCAGGGCGGATTAATCCCCGAGCTTTCGTTCGGCAGTCACTTTTTTCAGGACATAGTGGAGGCAGAAATTTTCTATGCCGCGATTTTTGACGAAGAAGAAGATGTTACATTCAATCCGCAGTTAATTACAAGCCGCAAAAATTTGCTGGATGAACAATTGCCGTCCGATAAAAAATGGGAAGAAGTTGTGCATCTGTCCAAAGTGACAGGTTTGACGCTGTACTCCGACATAACAAGTCAGGAAATTTTGTGCATGATTAACAAATAATTGTTAACAATTAACTGTTAATCGCTAATTGTTTGGGATTTGTATTTTTTGGCTTCTTCCGGGTGCATGTCCCTTATGAATTTATTAAGTATTGTGTCAAGTTGATTTAAATCGATCGGTTTGGGTAAAAATTCGTCAAACCCGTTATTCTCGAACATTTTGTCGTTTCCCACCAGGGCGTTTGCCGTCAAAGCCACGATAAATCCCGTATAGCCAAGCTCGCGCAGCCTTTTGGTGGTTTCTATACCGTCCATTTTCGGCATCATGTGATCCATGAATATGACATCAAACTTTTCTCCGTTTGTTATTTTTTCTATCGCCGCAATGCCTGAGTCCGCCATTTCCACATCAAGCTTGTAGGATAAAAGTATTTCGCAGGCTACATAAAGGTTTATCTCCACATCGTCAACAACCAAAACGCTGCCGTAAGGCATAATTGTTTTTTCAATTTTTTGGTTGTTTTGTTTTTTGTTTGTAAATGTAAAATCGCTCAACCGCTGCGCCAATTCTTCCCCGATTGGCGAGTCGTTCGCCGCCTGCTGCTTTATCATGACGGTGAATGTGCTGCCTTTTCCGAATTCGCTTTCTACGTTGATGTCTCCTTCCATCATTTCCACAATTCTTTTTATTATGTTCAATCCAAGTCCGGTTCCTTCTATTGATCGGTTCGCTTCGGTGTTAAATCGGGCGTATTCGTCGAACACTTTTATTTTGTCTTCTTCTTTCATGCCCTGTCCCGTATCGCTTACTGAAAGAATGAGCATGACATTATCGTTGATTGTTAAATGTTTTACGGACAGTTGAATCTCGCCTTTTTCCGTATACTTAATCGCGTTGGAAAGAAGATTGTTAAGAATTTGCTTTATCCTTATTTCGTCGCCTATCAGCGTAGACGGCAGGTTTCTGTCGACGCTTAATTTGAAATCCACGGGCTTTGATCCAATTCTGATAATGTTAAGCTGAATTGCGTCGTTAATCAAACTTGGCACATCGTATTCATACGGGTTTAATTCCATCTTTCCGGTTTCTATCTTTGTCAAATCCAAAATGTCATTGATTATCCCAAGAAGGTTGATGCCGGAACTGTGTATTTTTTCGTAAGCCGACATGTGTCTGTCGGGCAGGTCTTCATTCTGCAATTCAATTTGGGTGATCCCAAGGATTGCATTTAACGGCGTGCGGATTTCATGGGACATTGTCGCAAGGAAGTTGCTTTTGGATTGGTTTGCGGCTTCTGTCTTTACATTTGCCTCGGTTAAACGCAGGTTTTGCTTTTCAATTGCATTTTCCGAACGGGCAATAAAAATATTTAACACAATCAGAATAAAGAGAAACAAAAGAAGCATGCTGAAAAACAGCATGTTCATGGATTGGTTAAGCGCGAACAGGACGTACTGCGGAAAGTTGATAACCGCATACCACCCCATCTCCGGGATGGAACTGACAAGATACGTTTTTTTGTTTTTGGTAAAAATGATTTTCTCTCCCGGAGAAAGCATGGCGGCTGTTTCGATAATCTGTTCGCCTGATTCCGGGAAATATTCGTCCAGGCGCACTTTGTTGTTTACAAGTTCCAAATCCCTTGCGGATGTAATCTCGAACAAATTGTTAAATGTATATGCGGTAATATTGATCTCGAACTCCCTGTAGGCGTTGGCAATAAAATTGGAAAAACTTGTCAGGTCTATGGCTGTTCCAAGCATGCCTAAAGGTTTTTTGTCGTCGTCAAACACGGGAGCGTTAACCCAAAGATATATCCGCTGCACATTGGGATTGTAATTTATGTTAAAGTTATACTGCTCCGTATTGTAAAGGGTCAAATTATACCAGTAGGATTCGGGATCATCGGCATGCAGGACATAAGGTTCGTTGCCGGTGGAATAAAAAATCTTGTCAATGTCATTAATCCAGAAAACCACTCCCTGCTTGAAATGCCGTTCGTACAAATCAAATTCCTTTCTTGCCAATAATTCCAAATTTTGATCGGAAGGGTTTTTGAAATAGTCCCGTACAAAAGGAGAATCCGCCAGGTTAAGCGCCAGCGACAATTCGCTGTTTACCGATGTCGCCAAACGAAGCCGCATTGTTTCCGAAGCAAAGACGAGCTGCTGTTCAATATGCGATTGGTTTGCTTGACGCGTGGAAATTGTAAATATCGCAATGGCAGTCAGGGAAATAACAAGAAAAAAGATGCCGGAAAACAAAAGAAATGTTTTCTTTACAGGAAGCCTTGATGTTTTATCGGAGATATTTTTCATGTTTTAACACCTTGCCGAAAAATCAGGATTATGCCTACAAAAACATGGTAACCGATATTACTTGCCAAGTCAACAGGTTTGCCGTATCTGTATGCCAGGTGAGCCAATTGGGGTAAAAAAAAGAGCTGCGCGGCTCTTCCTTTTTGCCATGAAAGAAGTTCATTCCGTCTGCAATTTATTATAGAATCTCTTCCTGCAATTTGCTATACTGCATTCATGAACAATATTGGACTTGAAATTCCTTTTATACTTCTGCCAAAAAACACGCAGACAAATGAAGAAATAAAAAAATGGCCCGTGATTGCCTGCGATCAGTTTACGCAGGACAGGGATTATTGGGAAAAGGCAAAAGCCGCCGCAGAAGGCGCGCCTTCAACATTAAACATGATTTTTCCAGAAATATTTTTAACGGATGACGATGCGGCGCAAAGAATTGCGGCCATTCATTCAACCATGAAAAATTATTTGAATACAGGCGTTTTTGAATCTCCGCGAAAAGGTTTTATCTATATCGAGAGGGATACGCCGTATCAAAAAAAGAGACGCGGACTTGTCGCGGCTGTAGATCTGGAAATGTACGAATGGCAGCCCGATGCGCGTCCCCTGGTCCGCTGTACGGAAGGCACCGTGACAGAACGCCTGCCTCCCCGCATGGAAATCAGAAGAGGCGCGCCTTTGGAACTGCCGCATGTTTTGCTCTTAATTGACGACGATGCAAACAGTTTGCTGTCCGCGCTTGGCGAAAAGGTAAAAAACACTTCTCCGTGTTACAATACGCCGTTAATGATGGAATCGGGAAATGTGACAGGCTGGTTTTTGGACAAAGAAAGCGATTTTACTTTTGTTAAGGAAAAACTGGAAGAACTTTTAAAGCGTTCTGTCGGGCGATATGAAGGAGCGCAGGAAAAACCGTTTTTGTTTGCAGTAGGAGATGGAAACCATTCGCTTGCCGCGGCAAAAGGCATTTGGGACGAAATGAAAAAAAGCGGCGTAACGGATCATCCGTGCAGATATGCGTTAGTCGAAATAGAAAACATTTACGATCCCGCGATTGAGTTTGAGCCGATACACCGCGTCGTGTTTGATATCGACTTCGATAAAATGATTGCGCTGCTTTCCGCTTTGCCCGGTTTTTCATGCAAACCCGCAAAAAACGCGCAGGAACTTGTAAAAATATGCAAAGAATTTTCGGGGAAAAGCGGCAACATGTTTGGAATAATTTGCGGCGGACGTTATGCGATAATCGAGACTTCTTCGGGCGGAATTGCGACTGCCTGCCTGCAGCCGTTGTTGGATAAATTTGCAGGAAACAATCCGCAGTTAATAGATTATATCCACGGCGAAGATGAGGTTATCCGTTTGTCGGACAACGGAAAAGCTTGCGGTATTTTCCTTCCGCCCGTTCAAAAATCGGGATTGTTTGAAACAGTCGCCCGCCTTGGACCGTTGCCGCGAAAAAGTTTTTCCATGGGGCATTCCGCAGAAAAGAGATTTTATTTTGAATGCAGGGCAATAAATTAAATTATGTTCCTTCATGAATAAAAATGAATATATTAAACAGCTAAAAGGTCTCATCAAAAAATTTCATCCCGATCATATTCATTGCGCCGATAACGCCTACATGGAATCCATGTACAATGAAATAACAAAAATTCTTGTAAACAAATTAAACGAAGCAAGAAATTTAAATGAAGAAGCCGCAATCGGAAAAAACCCGGAGCAGGACTATGTTTTTTACAAAACGGGCATAAAATATTACAAAAACATTCATCCCAACAAATTTTACAAAAGAAACGGCGATTCCACTTTGGTAACAAAAAAATATGACGAGATGGTTAGCGTATTAAATAAAATATATTTGTCGTTTAATTTGGCGGAATATTATTTTAAGATAATAACAGAAAAATATCCATTGTCTGCGTATTTTGAGGATTCCAAAGCAAAAATCGAACTGTTAAAAAAGTTATATAAAAGTTACGAAAACATGGTTTTGGAAGAGAATAAAATCATCCATAACGAAGCTTTTATGAACGAAATGAATCTTAACATGCTTTGACAAATTGACTAACATCAAAAAAAAGTATAAGATCGTCATAAGATGCCGATTATTACCGCCGTTAAGAATATTTTTGGCGACAAACGCCTGATTTGCCGCATTGTTTTGGCAATTGTCGGCATTTCGCTTTTGGCGCTTGGAATTTCTTTTATGCGGTACGCTTTATTCGGCGTAGACCCCATGTCATGTTTTAATGTCGGAATGGCAAGGCAGCTTGGTATTTCCTTTGGAACATGGATGGTAATAATTTGCTTTATCATGCTTTTTGGCGTTTTCTTTTCCGACAAAAGCAAAATCGGTTTTGGAACAGTTTACATCATGCTGCTTTGCGGCTATACGTCGGATTTCTTTTTATGGCTTATAAACCTTGTGCCTTTTATGGAATCGTTTACTATTCAAATCAGAATAGCCGCGCTTGTAATAGGATTGTTTGTTAATTTTTTCGGCGCGTCAATTTACATCGAATCAAACATGGGGCTTTCCCCCTATGACGCAGTTGCAATCATAATCTCGGAAAAAATTCACAAAGAACATTGGTTCAGATGGATAAGAATCGGCACCGACGCATTATGCGTATTCGGCGGCTATCTTGCAAAAAGCGACATAGGAATAGGAACCCTTATAACAGTTGTCCTCTGCGGCCCCTGCATCGCCTTTTTCCGAAACCAATTGCAAAAAACCAAATTGTTTAAAATGATACAATAAAAACAGCCAATTTAGTATTGGCAGGATTAACTTTTTTATATTAGGATTTATTTGTTTTTTTTTTTAGAAGATTGGATTTCTTCCCATTTTCTTTTTGCCATTTCTTGAACAATATCAGAAGGGATATTATCAAGCAATTCTTTATTTCCGGAACGGAAAACCCTGCCTGTTTCCGTTACTATTTCATCTTTCACCAATGTATCTTCTAATGTTTTCCCTTTACAAAACCAACTATATTATAACGCTCCTCGTTTATTGAATTCTCTTCATCGTATTCTTCGATAAAAAAAAAGTATAATACCGGAATGATAAGGTGTAAATAGCGTAATTTTTTTTTCACGTTTATCGGTAAAGGCGTGCGGGTATAGCCTGGCCGGGAGCATTTGGTCTGCGTCGATAATGCCAGCTAGCGGCTGCGTAGAAAAATGCCAGAGCCAACCGCTCCCGGTTAGGCTATACCCGCACGCCTTTAATGATTCAATGTTGCTTTTTTGCTCTTTTTTTGTTATAATTCCAGTATGTATCAATATTATCGTAGTTTTTTGGTTCTTTTACTCATATTTTCGGCTCTTGGCACGGCTTTTGCGCAAAGGGTACCCGTAATTGGCGTTATGGCGTTCGAATCGGGCGGAGGAGCCACTGCGGCTGATGCATCCGCTCTTTACGGACGGGTAGTCAACGAACTTACTTCTTGGGGGACTTTGAGCGTTTTGCAGGGGGATCAAGGGGTCGAGTTTATTATTCGGGGCAGCGTTGCAAGGCAGGGAGCCAATTTGGTGCTGTCGGCATCCACTGTCGACGCTTCAAACGGGAGAGTTTTGAATCAATACAGCGAACAGGGACGCACCGCAAACGATATTTCTGTTCCCGTATTTTGCGCAAAAGCGGTCGAAAGGGTGCCGCTTCCCAATTATCTTTTGGGTACATGGCAGTCAACCATCAATATGCCGGACGGTCCTGTTGTCTGCATAATCGAATTCAGAACCGACAGAACAGCGAGGGTGGAGCGATATGATACATGGGAACACAAACAGATGAACTCGCTCCGTTACGAAGGATACGGGATGGGCACATACACCTACATGGGTTTTGCAAACAGGATTATCACGGTTGGCGGACAGCAGATTCGCGTGGATGCGGCATTCAGCGTCAGTTTGGCTCTTGAGGAAACGTTACCCGATCAAACAACCGTAAACCAATCGGGATTAAGCATAGTGTTTAACGAGAATAAGACATCTTTCAGAATTGTGAACGGAATGCTCTTGTGCGGAAGAAATTACGACGGGCCTTCCATTCATCCTTCGGAGATCCTCGGATTCAATCAATTTGTCAAAATCAGGTAAGGTGAAATATGAAAAGACTTAAACTTGCGTGTTTGTTTTTGGTAACTTTTTTTCTTCTTGCCAATACGGGATTGTCTGCGCAGAATGCAAGAGTTGACGTTGCGCGCGTTAAAGTGGGAGCGGCTTCTCTTTGGCAGGCGGCAATCGGCGATTCAATAAGGGGAACGCCTCACTTGCAGGCAGGCTCTGTCGTTCTTGTCGGTGAAAACGGCCGCGTCCGATCTTTTTTCCAAAGCAGCACGCCTCTTTGGAACTTTGACGCGAGGGGAACCGCAGTTCCGCATATCGCGCGTTCTTACGAAGCGGCGACTTATATCTGCAATACGGAAGGCGTCTTTATGGCGATTAACCGCGTCGGACGCGAATTGTGGCGGCTCAATCTTGGCAAGCCGATTTCTTTCGCGCCTGCTGTCGGATGGGACGGCCGCGTTTTCATTCCGCTTGACAGTACAATGACATGCAGAACGGCTTCGGGCAACGGACTTTGGTCGATCGATCTTGGAAGCAACATCGCGTTTGCGCCGATTTTGGATACGACAGGAAGCGTCGCGACGGTTCTTCAAAACAACGATTTCGTAAAAATTCATCAGTTCAGCCATGTCGAGAGGGTAAGATTGGACAGGCTTCCCGTTCTGATTGTTTCTCTTGACGAGGGCGATAGACAAAGTTATGTGCTAATGTATCAGAACGGCCAAACCGAAAAAATCTATTTTAACGGAAGCGCAAGAAGGGGAAGCGCTCTTTCCAAAACCGGTTTCCCTTCATTGCCCGCGCCGCCTGTTGCGGCTGAAAGCAGGGGTTCCCAGTTTGTGGTGGTTTTAAGGGACGGAAGAGTTCTTTGCGTTAATGCCTCGGGGCAGACAGTCTGGACAAGAAATTCCCACGAAGCTGCCGAAGAAAGGGGAACTGCCAACCTGTCGATAGGACAGGCAAAAATGATGTTTGACGAACGCGGCGTTTACGCGATTACAATTCGCGGAGTAAGCGCATTTGCAGCCGAAGGAAGACGCCGTTTTGTTCACAGACTGCAAACTGTAAGCTCGGGCGTTCCTGCGTTATGCGACGAAGGGCTTCTGTGGGCATGCGGTACTGATAATGTTTTGCGCGTTTATAAAATTGACGTGCGCCCCAGAACCGTTCCCAGAAACCGGTTTTACGGATTTGAACCGGAAGGCAATTACGGAATGGGCAATCCTCCGCCGTCTCCGTGGACGGGGCAGAGAAGCCGCTATCATGACGTAGAACAGGACAGGGTATACGAACAAATATTGGCGGAAATCAGGGCGGGGCAAATCGGAACAAACGAGCCGATTTATGTCGCGTACATGATGGAAATGATTGGCTTCTTCTTGGGCAATCCGCATTATTCCCCCGTGCGCCCCGACGTAAAACCGATTCAGCGCGTAAGGTTGATTAACCTGTTGGCGCTTGTCGGCTCCAGGGAAACGATTCCGTTCCTGTGGAATATTTTTGACAGAGACCCGGAACCTGCCGTAAGAAGGGCATGCGCCGACGCAATCGGCAGAATTGGAGTTGATCCGACAGGAAGGTCTTTCCTTTCCTATAATTATTTGCTTTCGCCGAACAATCCGAATATCGATCCGCAGCTTGTTCTTGCGGCATCTTCCTCGATTGCAATGCTTTGCCGTTTTTCGGGGCCGCCGCTTGCTCCCGAAGGGATTCGCGTTTTGCGTTACTTTACAAATTTGCCTTCGGTGCCGAACAATGTAAAAGCGCAGATCAGGGCGGAGCTTGACGGTCTTTTCAGGGAAGGTTTGGATCAGCCGATACAGTAAGTTTGTTTGTTATCTTTGCAATCTCTGCGCTGCCGCAAAGTCTGCGTTTGCGCTTTCTGTGTTGCCAAGCTGACGCAGAACGTTTCCCCTGCTTGTATAGGCGGGCGCAAAAGACGGATTGATCGAAATGCAGCGGTTCAAATCCGCAAGCGCCCTGTCAAGGTCGTGTCTGTTATAATAGGAATTTGCGCGGTTGTAAAGCGGCAGCGAATAATTTGCGTTTAACCTTATCGCTTCCGTAAAGTCCCTGATGGCGCGTTCATCGTCTTCCTTCCTGTACCACGCGCTTCCCCTTCTGTTCCAAATTACCGCGTTTAAAGGTTCCAGCCTTAAAATCAAATCGCAGTCTTCGATGGTTTTGTCAAAGTTTCCGATTTGGTAATACGCATGAGAGCGGTTTACCAATGCGTCAACATAATTTCTGTTAAGCGAAAGAGCGCGCGAAAAATCCTCGATGGCAGAAGACATCTCTCCGCGCGCAGACCTTGCAAAGCCGCGGTAATTGAACAGCTCCGCTCTTGTGCCGTCCAGCCGTATTGCGCGCGAAAAATCGTCGATGGCGCGGCTGTATTCGCGTTTTTTCATCCATGCGTTTCCGCGCGAAACAAAGGCGGCAAGAAATTCGCCGTTTCTGCCGATTGCGGCGGTGTATTCTGCAATTGCCCTGTCGTAGTCCGCGTTTCTGTAATGCTGTTCGCCGGTAAAAAACGAAATTAGGGATTGGTCGGCTCCCATGTGACGCAAAACGTCGATATCGGGGTTTTCAAAATTTACAGGGTCTATTTCGGAAAAATTCACCCTGCCGCCGCGAATCCTGCTTAGGCTTGACGCAGAGGTTCTGGAAACCTGCGCCGATGTGAGCGGCGCCTGATTCTGCGCCGAAAATTCCGTTTCGGATTTTTCTTCCTCAACCTCTTCAACAGCAGAGACTTCTTCTTCCTCCGGTTCGTTTAAAACAGGCTCAATCGCAAATTCGATTTCGGGTTTGCCGTTATTGCACTTGACAATAAAAAAACCCGATGCGGCAATTATTACAAGCGCGCTTGCGGCAATCACAAGGAGAAGAAACGCGCCTCTATTCAAACAAAGCCTCTGCTTCTTCTGTCTGTACAGGCTGCGGCAGCGCCGCCTGATAAATTATTCTTACGGTTTCCACTGCCGAGCGCTGCCTTAATTTGATTACCAGCGCCTGCTCTTCGGGATAATATATCCAGCCCGATGATTCGTATCTTTCAAACTGATTGTCCGATCTCCATGTCATGCCGTGTATCACAACGCCAAGGAACGGACGCACTCCGCGCACGATTAAATGATGGAAAGTGTTAACGGGATAGGTGACATTCAAGTTCAGGTTGCCGCCAACATTTTGCAGTCTGACCGACGGAGAAACAGTCCATGCCCAATGCCCCGAGTCTGTCAGCCATGACGCTCTCGGATAATAATCGGTCGGATTTAAAATGTTATGAAGCCTTCCCGCGCTTCCTGTGGAAATCGCGGACAAAACAAGCGACCTGCCGATTTTGCTCCATTCGTCGTTACGCGTCGATTCCGCCCAGAAAAGAATGGCTTTTCCAAGCCTCAGGCTGTAATCGGATCTGTTGCCCTCCGGGCTTGACGCGTAAACTGCGTCGTTTTCTGTATCGCGGTTTAAAACTTCGGGAATCAAAACAAGCATTTGCTCTGTCAGGTGTTCAATCGGATTAATCGCCTCGGGGCGCCAGCGTCTTATGTCATAGAACAGCTCAAACAGGCCCACGCAATAATCGGAACTGAGCATTTCCGGTTTGGCATGCATTGCAAGTTCTATCACTTCGTTTGCAAGCACCATGTTGCTTCGGGTTAGCAAATAGTCCAAAACATGCTCTTCCTTGAAAAGCTCAAGCGATCTTGCCCTTGTAAGGCGCGTTATCAAATTCGTTCTTTCTTTTTCTGCCGCAATGAATGTTTCGTATGCGTTTACCATGCCGCCCGTAAAAGCGGCGGATCTGTAACTGTGTCTTGAGTTTTCGTTAAAATTGACGGGTATGTTGTTGATCGCCGTTGCAAAACTTCCTCTTTGAACCGCCTGGCTTAAATACGCGATCACGTCGTCTTCTGTCTGAATCGACGCGTGATTCTGATTCCATCCCGCAAAACTGGAATCCTGCCAGCTTCTGATCAGGTTATTGTAATTGGGTTCCTGCGCAATTACATAATCGGCAGGATCAAACGCTCTTTGTCTTCCTCTGGATCTGTATGCGACAAACGAATTGTCCCTGGAAAAAACGATGTTCCCGGTTTCCAGTTCGTGACCAAGACTTGAAAAGACATATCTCGATCCGCTGAACATGATGCCAAGCTGCCCCGAGTCCTGAATCAACGACGAGCGGCGGGGAATAATCGGTATGATCACTTCCGCGATATTATCCGCAAATTCTGCGCTTATCTGAAGTTCCGTTCCCCTGGACGAATCGAGCGAATTGAATGTAAGCACGGTTCCGCCTGGCAGAATGAAGCGGGCAATACTTTCGCTCATGATCATAAGTTCGGGGTTTACCGCGATGTTTGCGCCTGCGGTGTTCAAAATCGTCAAACCCTTTCCGCGCTGCTCCTGAAGCGAAAACTCAAGCCCGCCGTAAAATATTTTTATTCCGCCTGCGATGTTCTGCGATTCGTCGTCCCTCGGCTCGGTTTCGATGACCTTGCCTCTTATCGTCATTCCCCCTATCGGAAGCGAAAAAGTTCCCTGATTGGAAAATTGAAGAATTACCAATATGCAGAAGACAAAGCAATACAAGACGGCAAGACCGAATATTTTTGTGGCTAAAGGCTTTCTCATTTACCCCTCGTTTTAACGCGGCTTTGTCTTTTTTTGTAACTTGCCCGTTTATCGTTTATTGTATAATATATATTAGCATGAAAAAGAAATTTATTGGAAGCGGTCTTGTAATACTCCTTATTTTGGGGATTTCTCCCGCAATTTGGGGGCAGGAGACCAATATCGAAGCCGTTTTTACGCAGATTCACGAGCGCCTTTCGCGCAGCGATTTTACGGGCGCTCTTGATCTGTTCAATACGCTCCCGCCTGAACATGCGCAAAGCGCACAAGTGCGCATAATGCAGGCGACGATTTTGAACGCAGCAGGCCGTCCCGCAGAAGCAAGACAGATTGCCAATGCCATTATTTCTTCGGATCGAAACAACACCGAAGCCCTAATGATTCTTGCCGACGCTTGTGCGATTGAGAACAAGGAAAGGGAGAGAAGGCAGCATCTTGAAAGGGTGATTGCCATTAACGCAAATCACGTCAGGGCGTTAAACGATTTGGCGAACATCAATCTTGGAAACCAAAATCTGCGTTTTGCCGCGACTTATTTTGACAGGGCGCTGGCTGCAGAGCCCGACAACGGCGAAGCGCTAATCGGCCGCGCTACTGTATATCGATATAACAGGGACTCAAGAAATGCCGAACGTCTCCTGAACAGGGCGATCACCGTGTATCCCGATTGGGGAAGGCCGCTTCAGGAGAGGGCCAGGCTTTACAGAATTTCGGGTTTTTATAACGATGCGGTCAGGGATTTTTCCGCGGCGTTAAGGCTTGAACCCGACAATTATTGGATACTTGTCGATTACGGACAAACGCTTATGGAATTGAATCGAAAGCCCGAAGCGCTTGAACAGTTTAACCGCGCGATAAGAATCGGTCCCGAAATTTTTATGGCGTATGTTTACAGCGCCGCAATCAAGGACGAAATGGGCGATTATGCGGGCGCGGAAAACGATTACGTCATTCTGGCGCGGCTTAAACCCGATTATTATTTTGCCCATGAGGCTTTGGGCGTTCTTAGGATGAGGGATCAAAGATGGGCGCTTGCGCGTGACGCTTTTTTGGACGCGTACAGACACGCGCCAAGGGAATTCAATTACGCGATATTGGCATCCCTTAACTGGATGAGAGCGGGAAGGCAGGCGGATCCAAGACAGTTTCTTGCGCAGGTTATGCGAACAGCGCCAAGGGATTCCCTTGATTACGCAATGATTCGTCTTTTGCACGATCTTTCAGGAGACAACAGCGTTGTCAATTCGGTGGAAAGCGAAAGAAACAATTTTACAAAATCGCGCATGCTTTATTATCTTGCGTCTTATTACAGCATCAGGGGGAATAACAACTTGGCGGTAAGGTATTATTTGATGGTGGAAGAACTTGACGCTGTCGGGCTTTTGGAATGGCGTCTTAACGATATGGAATTGGCGCGGCGCGGCATTGGTGTCAGGAATCAAAGATGAGCGAAAGCGTAACAACAATAACCCTTAACGGAAGAGAATTCAAATTGATAGGCACCGCGCATGTTTCCCGCGAAAGCATCGAGGAAGTAAAAAGAATTATCGGCGAAGAAAAGCCCGACGTGGTCTGCGTGGAACTGGATCAGGCGCGTTATAATTCGATCGTTCAAAATGACACTTGGGAAAAACTTGATTTGGCAAAAGTCTTTAAGGAAGGCAAGGGGTTTTTGTTAATTGCAAACCTTGTGCTGTCAAGTTTTCAGCGGCGTCTTGGCAACGAAGTCGGCGTAAAACCCGGCGAAGAAATGAAAACGGCGATAGAAACCGCAAAAGCGGCGGGTATCGCCTACAGTCTATGCGATCGTGAGGTGCATACGACTCTTAGGCGCGCATGGGCAAAATGCGGTTTGTGGAGCAAATCAAAATTGCTTGCGTCGCTTTTGGCATCCGCATTTACGACGGAAAAATTGACCGAAAAGGAAATAGAAGAATTAAAAAACAAAAATGAACTTGACGGCATGATGAACGAGCTTGCAAATTATTTGCCTGCCGTTAAGACGGTTTTAATAGACGAAAGGGACAGGTACCTTGCTTCCAAAATCTGGACATCGACGGCTAACGGGATTGCGCCAAAGAAAATCGCCGCAGTTGTCGGAGCGGGACACATGCAGGGAATGATTGCCTATATGGAAAAACTGAGCCGCGGCGAAGTAAATACCGATGTAAGCGAGCTTGATGTAATTCCGCCGCCGAGTTTTCTTTCCAAAGCGGCAGGCTTTTTGATTCCCGCCGCATTAATCGCGCTTATTGTCGCAGGATTTTTCATGGCGGGAAAAGATGTTGCGCTTTCGATGGTATTGCGCTGGGTTTTGTGGAACGGCTCTCTTGCGGCGCTTGGTTCGTTAATCGCGCTTGCGCATCCTTTGGCAATACTCGTTTCGTTTCTTGGAGCGCCGATTGCAACGTTAAATCCGCTTATCGGAGTGGGGTTATTTTCGGGGCTTGTTCAAATTGCCTTTAAGAAGCCGCGTGTTTCAGACGCGCAAAATATTACAGAGGACGCAACAAATATAAAAGGTTTTTATCGTAACAGAATTACAAAGGCGCTTTTGGTATTTTTCCTGTCCAGCATAGGAGCCATGATTGGAAACTTTATTTCAATTCCGGCTCTCGCCGGATTATTAGGGGGCTGAAATGAAAAAGGCGTTACAATTTATTATATTAACATGTTTAGTTAGCTGGACTATTGCAGGAATTGCAATTTTTTTGGGTTTACCCGGTCCCGGTTCGGTTAAGTATGTAATTTTTGCTGCGTGTTATATGTTCCTGCCTGCAATTTGCGCGGTAGTTCTGCAATTGATAAACAAAGAAAAACCGTTTCGCAATTTAGGCATATCAATTAATATTAACCGGTGGTTTTTTATTGCGGGAATTGTGCCTATAGCAGCGGCGTTTTTGTCGATGGGAATAAGTTTGTTTTTTCCCGGCATATCATTTTCCGCTTCCTTTGAAGGATTAAAAAGTTTTATTCCCGAAGATCAATATGAAACCGCGATGGAACAAATTTCAAGAATCCCTTTTTTTGTTTTTATTTTATTGATGATTGTTCAAAGCTTGATTGCAGGTTACACAGTAAACGCCATTGCTGCTTTCGGCGAAGAACTTGGCTGGCGCGGCTATTTGTTAAAAGCGTTAAATGGAAAAAGATTTTTATTGGTTAGTTTGATTACAGGCGCAGTGTGGGGTTTATGGCATTTTCCGCTGATTCTGCTCGGACACAATTATCCGCAGCATCCTGTCATAGGAGTCGCAATGATGGTATTATTTTGCATCCTGCTTTCTCCCGTAATGACTTATATTGTAATTAAATCAAAATCTGTTATTACTGCGGCTGTTTTTCACGGTTGTTTAAACGCAATTGCAGGCATCAATTTGTTTTTACTTGTTGGCGGAAACGATCTTACAAAAGGCATGACAGGCGCCGCCGGTTTAATCGCGCTGATTATCGTTAATCTTGCATTTTTCCTTTTTGACAGATTTGTCACAAAAGAGAATGTGTTTACAAGGGTTGTTGGGGAATGAGAGGGTATGAACTCTGAATACGCGATGATCATTAACACATGTCCAAACGAAGAAACGGCAAAAAAGATCGCAAACCTTCTTTTGGAAAAGAAACTTGCCGCCTGTATTCAATGTTTTCCAATTAACAGCATTTATTCCTGGAAAGGCGAAATATGCAATGACAATGAAATTATTCTTTTTATAAAATGCAGACAAAGCCGCTACGCCGCAATTGAAGAGACAATTATTGCAAATCATCCCTACGAAGTGCCGGAAATTATCATGCTGCCTGTCATTGGCGGCTTTACCCGATATTTGGGTTGGATTGATGAAGTCAGCGGGGACGAGTGATTGTCAGTCATGGGAGAGATTCCTTGGAAGAATTACCACGAACAGAAAGAATACTGATTACGCATAAACCAACTTTCCTCTAGCCTCAGGAATAGCTCGTCCAATAGATTGTGCTGTTTCGATCCATTCTTCAATGGCAATTTCAGCATTTTTTACAGCTTCTACATGAGTTTGACCATCTGCCATACAGCCTGCAAGTTCAGGTACTTCAGCAATGAAAGAGTTGTCTTCTGTACTCCAATATACGATTATTTCGTAATTATTCATTTGGACCCTCCAGATGATATTTTAATATTAAATTCCTTACTTGTCTAACCTGATAAGCCTTTGCCTGCGACCCTTTTGGCTGTAAATTGAGTATTTCTTCAATTTCCTGCCTAAAAAAGATGTGATGATCTCCTTTAATACGTTCATCAAATCCCATTGCGCTTAAAAGGTGAGTAAGTTCGGCAAATCTAATTGACTGATCGCTTCTGCCAGAGAGAATGGATGTTAATAATTTTTCGTATTTTCCCATTAGTTATTCAATGTATCATAATACTATATGCATGTCAAGTATGATTACTTAATCCTTCTCAAATATTATTTATTAATTTTCTCGTAGGCTTTAGCTACATCATCGCAATATTTGGCAAGAACACCTGCGGCATTATCCGGTAAGATATTTTCAGGTTTAAAAAGCTCGTAAACCTCGGTTTTAAAGAGAACGGCAAAGCCAGCCAATGTTTCTGCTCTTACAAAACTTTTACCGTTTTCAAATTCACAGATTGAGTTAAATGGATAGTCTTAAATTACGTCCTATAGAAAGCGCAAAAATAGAATGTGCCAGGAAATTGTTCAATGAAATATCTACAACAGGCGTAAAATATCATGATGTTGACAGTTATAAAACATTAATAGATATAATACAAAATTTGTAATCCCCCCTCATCCTGCCAGCACCACCGCAACATCATTAACATTTGTTCCTGTTGCTCCCGTTTTGATCAAGGCGTCGACGGCGGCAAGAGCGTTATACGAATCGTTGTTGTCCAATACGTTTGCAATTTTTATACCCTTTTCTTTTAATCGATTTGCTGTCGAGCCGTCGACGATTCCGCCTGCCGCGTCGGTGGGGCCGTCTGTGCCATCAGAGCCGAAAGAAAAAATAAGAAGGTTATCTATTCCTGCAATGCCTTCGGCGGCGGCGAGAACAAGTTCCTGATTGCGTCCGCCTTTTCCCTTTCCTTTAAGGTTTACAACAGTTTCGCCGCCTAAAATTATTGCGCAGGGTTTTCTAAAGCGGCTTATATCGCTGCCGAATGCAATTTCTTTTGCAAATGAAGAGAGCATTCTGCCCGCTTCCCGCGCTTCGCAGTTCATTTCAGTGCAAAGAACATGCGGAGTGTAGCCCAAACCGGCGGCGATTTCAGCCGCGCTTTCGCATAAAGTGCGTACGCTTCCTGTTATTACAGTTTCCACATTGTCAAGCGATTTTGGCGTTTCTTTGCCCAAATATTCTTTGATGGTTTTGCTTACCTTTAATTTGTATTTTTCTACGACCGCCATTACGTCTTCCGCTGTAGACAAATCAGGCGCGGCGGGGCCGGATGCGATACTGTCAAGTCTGTCGCCAAGAACGTCAGATAACACAACGGTGAATACTTTTGCAGGAGCGCAAATTCGGGCGAAGCGGCCGGCTTTAACGCCTGACAGTCTTTTTCTTACCATGTTGATTTCTACAATGTCCGCGCCGCATGACAAAAGCTGCGAATTAATTGCTATGATGTCGGATAGATTAAGTCCCGGCAGCGGGTCTTCGAATAATGCGGAGCCGCCGCCCGAAATTAAAAATAAAAGTTCGTCGCCGGTTCCAAGACCTTGTGCCATTTCAATTACTTTTTTGGTGCCGGAAATTGTGTTTTTATCGGAAAGAGGGTGCCCGGCTTCAATTATTTCAATGCCTGAAATGTCACCTAACGAATGTCCGTATTTGGTGATTACAACGCCGCGTTTCAGTCTGCCGCCAAGTTCTTTTTGGGCGCAGTGCGCCATAGTCCATGCCGCCTTGCCGATTGCGGCAAGATAAATATTTCCGCTAAATGCATGATTTTTTAAGG
>WQSP01000011.1 GCA_009787795.1 Treponema sp. | reverse complement strand
TAAAAAATGTGGAATGCGTATAAATCCTTGTACTCGGGGTAAATTCCGTAAGCCGCAAAACCGCCGCCCAAACCGTTTGAACGGTCGTGCATTACGGAAATCGATTTGATAATAGCTTCGCCGCTTACACGCTTTCCGGATTTATTGATCATCCCCGAAATTGCGCAGCCTGACGGAATCCTAACCTGGCCCTCTCGCTGCATATCCGCTCCTGTGAACGCCTTTGTTCTTATTGTCAGTATAATTATTTGTACAAAAAACGGCAATTTTGGTCAAGGGGGAGGCTGATCTGTCAATTGGCTCTTAATTCATGCAACTCCGACGATGACTCCACTCTGCCTCTTGAATCGTAACTTACCGATTTTACAACGCCGATTCCCCTGACATACCACGATGCTCCGGTGTTAACAATTGGCGATCTGCCCCACCCTGTAGTCGTAGTTGTTGATGTCTGCGTCACTTTGTAAGCCTCGAATGTTCCTGCAGGTACGGTTACTGTCTCGATACCGACGCATACGATGTTGGTTATCGCCACATCCGCAGTAACTCTGCCAATAACGGGAACATTGACAACCATTCTCATCCATGTGTTTTCGAGTCTGCTCCCTGAAACCATGTTTGACGGGACAAACATACTGCCAGAGGACATTGTATAGGTCATGCCTCTTGCCGCAAAAAACGCGTCCATCATGTTTTCCAGCCGAAAATCCAAAACACCGCCTGAAATATTCACGCTGTATTCCCGTTCGCCCGCATTTCCCACCGGTCTTCTGTTTCTGTCCAGAATCTGAATGGCATACACAACAGTTGTATTTGCGCCCGAGCTCCTGACATCTCTGACAGTCATAAGGTTGAAACCTTCTATCCTGCCATTTGAGTTTAGATTGGCGGTAAGCTGAACCATCCCCGGCCTTGTCGGGAAAAAGACATCGTTCGAAAAAACGCTTGCCGCGCATGCCAAAAAAATTAAAAGTAATAAAATGATTTTTTTCATATTCGCTTTTGTTATTATATTTAAATTTCTTGTTTAATTCAAGAGCCAACTGCAAAACAGCCAAAAAAAACAAAAATTGGCGCATTTTTGACACCCGGTTAAACAGGTTGTATTTTATAAAAAAAATATGGATAATCGGATATGGGCTTATTGGAAATAGCAATCATTGCAGTCGGATTGTCAATGGATGCCTTTGCAGTCTCGATCACTCTTGGAATATCGGTTAAAAAGCCAAAGTTTATCGAGTACCTTATCCCCGGCATCTATTTTGGTTTTTTTCAGGCGCTTATGCCCTTTATCGGTTTTTTTGCAGGCTCCCTTTTTTCCGAAAAAGTCGATAATTTTGCGCATTGGATAGCCTTTGCCCTGCTCTGCTTTATCGGCGCAAACATGATAAGGGAAAGTTTCTGCAAAGATGATGACAAAGAGACCGGAGCAAACCCGTTTGCGTTTTTCAAAATGCTGCTATTGGCAGTAGCCACCAGCATCGATGCGCTTGCCGTAGGAATAACTCTTGCCTTTTTTAAAGTGAATATTTTTATCGCGATTATCATAATCGGTTTTACCACATTTCTTATCTCGATAGCCGGCGTAAAGGTCGGCAACATCTTCGGAATGAAATTCAAAAGCAAGGCCGAATTTTTGGGCGGACTTGTATTGGTGGTATTGGGCGTAAAAGTATTGATTGAACACCTGTTTTTTTGATGCATAATTGCCCAAACATATCATTTTACATATACTTTACTGACCACACAGGAGCCAGGCATTGATTGTTGATTCCAGCCCATCCGAACCATCACAGCCATCTATCACGCCGCAATCACTTGCGACAGACCGTATCGGAAAAGAACCTATAGGAAAACTGTTAATCGGTTTTTCCATTCCGGCGATAATCGGAATGCTTGTAAACGCTCTATATAATATTGTCGATCGTATTTATTTAAGTCATGGCGTCGAGCCGCTTGCCATTGCGGGCGTTGGTCTTGTCATGCCCGTCACAATGATTATAATGGCTTTTTCCATGCTTGTCGGCATCGGGGCAAATTCGCTTTTTGCAATTCGCATGGGCGAAAGGCGCCATGATGAAGTCGAAAAAATAATGGGACACGCCTTTGCGCTTCTTTTTCTGCTGCCTGCCGTCTGTATCGTTATCATTTTTATTTTTATGGAACCGATCCTTGCTGACATAATGAAGGCACAGGGAAAAGTTTACGAGTATGCCGAAACGTATTTGCGAATTACGCTGTACGGCGCTGTCTTCGCCGCGATGAGCCCCGGTATTACTCATTTTATACGCTCCGACGGACATCCAAAAACTTCGATGATGGTTCAGATTGTTGGAGCGGTGCTTAATATAATTCTTGACCCTATCTTTATATTCGTTCTTGATATGGGAGTTGCGGGCGCGGCATGGGTAACTGTCATTTCTCAGTTTGTTTCGCTTGTATTTGTTCTTGGATATTTCAATTCAAAATGGACGCGCCTTAGGTTTCGCGTTAAATACATGAAGCTTGAACCAAGGCTTACGGGAAATATTCTTGCAATCGGTTTTGCGCCGTTTATTATGCAAATTGCAATGAGCCTTGTCGGTGTTTTGCAAAACGCAATGATTCTAAAATACGGCGGAGACGAAGCATTAACTGCAATGAATGTTTTCTTTACAATTTTTATCATGATCTTTATGCCGATGATGGGAATCGGGCAAGGCGCTCAGCCAATAATAGGCTATAATTACGGAGCAAAACAATTGGACCGCGTTAAAAAATGTTTTAAACTTGCAATGATTGCCTGCACTGTTTTTCTTACAACAGGTTTTCTTATCATGCAGTTGTTTCCGGATCTCTTATTCCTAATGTTCAGCAAAGACACAGGCAGCTTGCGCGAGCTTGCCATTTTAACAATGCGCATCTGTACATGCATGTTTCCGATTATCGCAATACAATTGATGGGCGGTCAATTTTTTCAGGCAATCGGCAAACCGGTTCAGGCAACCATAGTAAGCTTGTCACGCCAGATTTTATTTTTAATCCCCGCTCTTTTGTTTTTGCCTGTTTTGTTTGAATCGATCGGCATTCGTCCCTTATACGGCATTTATTGGGCGTTTCCATTGGCGGATTTTTGCGCAACGATTGTATCGGCGGTTTTTGTCATAAGGGAATTAAGGACTTGGAAAATTTAAAAGTAATTTTTTTAATAAAAAATAATAGCATAAATAATAATAAAATATATTGATTGTTTTCTTTTTTAAAAGCATTCTGTTTAAAACAAAACAGGAGCGTATATGAAAAATACCGTTAAAATGATTGGAACAGTCGCTTTTACCGCAGTTATCGGATTTTTAATGATTGCCTGCGGCAAAGGAGAGCCCGTCGGAACATATTACAGCAAGGAATATAATACTTCGTATGCGTTTTCAAACGGAAAAATGACACTGAAAACGGGTGACCTTGTAATGGAAGCCGATTACGAAATAAAGGACGGAAAAATAATTACCATAACAGAGTATGGAACTGCACAAGTCGAATATAAACTTAATGGCAGAAAGCTGACTATAACTTCAAACGGGACAACATTTACCATGGTTAAGCAATAACTTTGCATTACTGTTGTTTACCATTATCTCATGGCTGTGGCTGCCGGGGGAAGCCACAGCCATGCGAATATAGATTTAAATCATAGTTAGGTTTACAATAACCCCATGCAGGCAATGCGCCCCATCCTCGCCCAACAGCAGCACCTCAAAATGAATCCGCAGATGCTGCAGTCCATCAAATTGATGGAACTGCCGATTGCAGAGCTGCGCGAAAGAATCGAGCAGGAATTGGAACGCAATCCCGCGCTGGAACTTGTCGAGGATAAAAGCACCGTAACGCTTGATGTAACAAAAACAAACCCGGGCGCGAAATACGAACTTTTTGAAACTTCGTCCGATCCGGGAAGACGCGGGCAAAAAGCGTCCGAAGACCACATGCGTTTTATCGAGGGTGTGCTTACAAGACCCGAAACTTTGCAGGAACACATTTTAAAACAACTGCAGCTTGTGCCGTCCGCTTCGGTTATCGATGAAGAATTGCGCGTAATGGCGGAAACTCTGGTGCAAAATCTTGACGACGACGGCTTTCACAAGGAAAAACCGTATACGCTTTTTGCAAACACGCAGCGAATTAACGAAGCCGTCAAGATCGTGCAGGGGCTGGACCCGATAGGATGCTGCACAAAAGATTACCGCGAATCGCTTGCGGTTCAAATCGAACTTTCGGGCGAAAAAATCGAAATACCGGATATCGAAATACTATTGGACAATCTTGAACTTGTCGAACGCGAAAAATACAATGCGCTTTCCAAAAAACTTAAACTGGACGAAGAAGACACGCAAGACCTTTGCGATTTCATAAAAACACTCTCGCCTTTTCCGGGACGCGCATTTGCATCGAGCCACTCGGAAACGCGTTATGTCATTCCCGACATAAAAGTAACAAGAGACAACAATGAGCTTGTCATCAATCTGAATGACGAAGCCTTCCCCGTTCTGGGAATCAATCCAAACTTTGAAAAATTCGGCGAATCGAACGATCAGGCTGCGCGTGAATTTGCGCGAAAAAACATAAACGAAGCGCGGCTGTTTATAAACCATTTAAGTCAGCGCAGCCAAACATTGATTCGCGTCGCAAACGCCATTTTGGAATTTCAAAGGGCGTTTTTCATTAACGGCCCGAAACATCTGGCTCCATTAACCCTTGGCGACATTGCGCGGGAGCTTGATGTCCACGAAACAACGGTTTCCCGCACGGCAAACGGCAAATATATGCAGACCGAATGGGGAATATTTGAAATTCGATACTTTTTTACCAATTCGATAAGCGGCGCGGGCTCTTCGGGCTCCCAATTTTCCAAAGAAAGCGTCAAAGAGATCATAAAAGAGATCATTATTGCAGAAAATCGAATTTTGTCAGATAAGGAAATTTCTTCCATTTTAAGCGGAAAAGGAATTGCACTGGCACGCAGAACTGTGGCAAAATATAGGAAGGAACTTGATATGGGTTCTTCATACAATAGAAAGCTCTCCGCCCGTCAGGACTGAGGAAAACACAGGAGGTTCAAAATGAACTTGGATATTAAGGCAGTGCATTTTTCACTGCACGACGACGCAAAGGAATACCTGAATAAAAAAATTGAAAGGCTGCGAAATGCCGAAAACATGATTGTCGATCTTTTGATCACTCTTAAAAAAGAAAAAGACTTTAATGTCGAGGCGACAGTGAATTTCCGCTGGGGCGTTTCTGTTCATGTAGAAGAAGTTGATTTCGAACTTACCAAAGCCATTGATAAAATGATTGACAAGCTTGAAGCAAAAATAACCAAAGAAAAAGAAAAGGTAAAGGAAAAACGCTAGGCGCATCATGGAAAAAAAATCCTCTTTTGCGCTGCGGCTGGATAAGATATACGATTGGATGGCGGAAGAGGGCATCGCTCTTTTAATGCTGGAAGACACAGAATCAAGGCGCGATCAAAATATCCGCTGGTTTACAGGCCACCCTGGAGACGCGCTTCTTTTCCTCTCTGTGGACAGGCAGGCGATTCTTGCGGCATGGGACATAAACCTTGCAAAACTCCATGCAACGCTTCCCCCCGAAGCGATTTTTTCCTACAACGATTTTGACAGAAAGCCAAGCAAGGCAATCGCCGCTGTCGCAAAAAAATTGGGCATCCCCATTGGCTCAAGAGTGGAAATTCCAAGCGTTACGCCCTATCCCCTCTTTTTGGATTTTGTCGGCGAACTTACCGATTTTGACATTCTATGCAGAAACAAGGGAAGCGGAGCGGAAATAAACAAATTCCGCGCAGTTAAAGACGATGAAGAAATCGCAATCATTAAAAAAGCGGCAGGCATTACAAACGAATTGATTGATTCCATAGAAAAAAACGTCAAATCCGGAAAAATAAAAACAGAGGCGGACGCCGCTTTATTCATAGAAATGGAAGCTCGCAGTCATGGCTGCGAAGGAACAAGTTTTGATACGCTTGCCGCAGGACCGGACAGGAGCTTTGCCATTCACGCGTTCCCGACATGGACAAACGCGCCGTTCGGCACAAAAGGGCTTTCAATTCTGGATTTCGGCGTAAAATTAAACGGCTACTGCACGGATGTAACAATCACATTTGCCCGCGATTTGGATGAAAAGCAGGAAAAACTTATAGAGCTTACGGAAAAAGCGGCAAAACTTGCGATTTCGATGGCGCATAACGGAACCATGACCAGAGACATTGCCGCGGCTGTTGACAGGCTTTTTTCCAAATCCAAAAAGAAAATGCCTCATGCTCTGGGACACGGCGTGGGACTTCAGGAACACGAGTACCCTCTTGTCAGAAATTCAAGCGAAAACGATTGGGAACTCTCTGCCGGCATGATCTTTACCATAGAACCGGGCCTTTACGACCCCCTGCTTGGCGGATGCCGCCTTGAAAATGACGTTTTAATCACGGAATCGGGGCACGAAGTCCTTACAACGGCAAGAATTATCCGCCTCTAGCATACATCTTAAAAAAACGCTATTATAACTGCATTATGAAAGTATGGGTTAAATTGTTAATCGGCTCCATTTTGGGAATGTCTATCGGCTTCCTTTTGCCAAACACCGAAACTGTTTTCGCGGCTCTCCAGTGGCTGGAAAAACTTGCCATCGGCATCGGACGCTATGCGGTAATCCCCGTTCTGGTTTTTTCCCTTACCGTTGCGGTTTACGAACTTCGCATGGACGATCAGTTTTGGCCGATGGTTTTCAAAAACGCGACACTAATTGTAATAACTTCTTTCTTTGTAATTTTTTCCGGCATCATTGTCACCTCGGCGTTTTCGCCCGAACGAATACCGATGGAAACAGTCGAGCAGGTGGAAGCGCTCAGCCTGAATATCGGCGACAATGTTCTTGAATTGTTCCCGCCCAATATGTTCAGCGTGCTGACAGGCGGCGGTTTGTATCTTTTCCCCGTATGCGTTTTCGCGTTCTTCCTTGGCATGGGATTAAACTACGATCGCAATTATTCAAAACCGGTTCTTTCGCTTATCGATTCGCTGTCGCGCATTTTTTATCACGTTGCGTCGTTCTTTACCGAAATTATCGGATTCATATTGATAGTGCTCGCGGCATTTTGGGCGGTTCGTTTCAATTCGATAATGGAAGCAAAAGTTTTCTCGGACTTGGTTATAATGCTTGCTGTCTTCAGCGTTGTTCTTTGCTTTGGAGTTATTCCGCTTTTCCTTTACATGCTAAAACCGAAAGTAAACCCGTGGCGCGTTCTTTACGGTTTCCTTGGACCTGCAATTACCGCATTTTTATCCGGCGATGTCAACTTTTCCATTCCGATACTTCAGCGCCATGCCAAAGAAAATTTTGGCATACGAAGGCGGTCAAGCGCATTGTCACTTTCGCTGTTCGCCACATTTTGCAGATGCGGAAGCGCAATGGTGGCAGCGGCGGCATTTATCGTAATAATAAAATCCTATTCGTACCTGAGAATCAGCACATTGGATTTATTAACCATCGGCTTGTACGCCTTTGCAATTTCGTTTGTTCTTGCGCGTCATCCCGGCGAAGGCGCATTCATCGCGCTTGCCGCTCTTTGCATACTTTACGGCGGCGGCGAATACAAGGCGGCATACCTTATCATGAAACCGCTCGCATTCTATTTGATTGCAATCGGCACTTTTATCGATATTATGCTAAACGCCTTCGGTACTTATGTTCTTGCAAAGACCAACGGTTTTATAGAAGAAAAGAATCTTGTGCATTTTATCTAAAGGAATAGAAGAACTTTATAACCGCGATGAGAATGTTAAAACCCTCATCGCGCCTGAAAAAATCGAAACCCTTTCAAGTTATATAAAAGAGATAGAGACATTTAACCCCGCCTACGGCTTGGTTGGCACAAGCGACAGAAACGAATTGACAATCAGGCATATATTGGATTCACTTGCTCCATTGGGATTATTATCAAGATTTTGCGCCGAAATCTCTTTGCGGGAAAACCTTCGGGTAAAAATCGCGGATGCCGGTTCGGGCGCGGGGCTTCCCGGCATTCCATTGGCTATTGCCCTAACAGATTGCGATTTTACATTAATCGAGCGCATGGGAAGACGCGCCGGTTTTTTAATGAATGCAAAAGCCGCGCTTTCGCTTCATAATGTCAGCATAGAAGAAAACGAACTTGAAAACGTTACGGGCGCTTTTAACCTGATCGCCTTTCGCGCTTTTAAACCGCTTGAACCAAAATTGCTAAAAACGCTTTTTAAATTATGCGCTCCGGGCGGAATAATTGCGGCTTACAAGGGACGGCGCGAAAAAATTGACGAAGAAATGTCCGCGCTTCAAAAATCGCATAACAATGAACTGCAATGGGAAGCCATACCCTGCCCCGTTCCGTTCCTTGACGAAGAGCGGCATTTATTAATCATTCATTCCTGTTTGTAAAGACGGGCGAATTTGTATTCGTTTGCGGCTTTTTCAAAATCGATATTCTTTTTTTTGATTATATCAAGCAGCGAAGGCATTTCCTTAAAAGATTCCATCACAAACGCCAGTTGGGCTCCCATCAGGAAAAAACTGAAAAAGAAAAACACGTTTATTAATAAAACAACCAAATTGCCAAGCGCGCCGTAAAGAAAATTGTAGCGCGTAATATCAAGAATAACGGCAAGTATCATGCTTATGGTGCCGTAAAAAAACACGCAGAAAAGCGCGCCGCAAAAAGCGGCAAATTTGCGCGGCGGATTAACAGGCACAAAAAGATACAAACAAAACGAAACAATTCCAAGCAGGAAAACATACGAAATGTGGGTTCCCGCAAATGACGTAATAATGTTCAGAATCGGTATTTTTGGCAAAAAATCGAACAATCTGTACAAATGCACCGCCGTCCGCGAGCTGACTATCGACATTAATACAAAAATTACGATTGACGCTTCTATGGAAATGGTAACAAGATAATCCTTAAACGGGTTTCTGTATTTTACGGACGGAAAAATCGTTTTTAGTCCGCGCTGAATGGATTGGGCGATAATGCGGGTCGCCCATAAAATGCTTATAATACCGATAATGCCGGAAATGCCGAATTTGGTGCGCGAAAAAATTTCGCTTGCAAACCACTGTTCGTCAAAAAGCTCCGACAAAAACGGAATATTGCCGATTAAGGCGGCAATTGCGCCCGGGGATCGTTCAAAAATCATAAAGAGGATAAAGGCTATCAAAAGGAGCATGGGAGCCGTGGAAAGCAAAAAACCGTAGGCGCAGGCGGCGGCATGATTTGCAAGCCCGTTATCAAGGTACAAATGGAACGTAATTGACAGCCGTTTAAGGAAGGTTTGTCCCAAAACAATCAGCCTTTTTATTATGTCTTTCATATATTAGGCTAAGTTTAAAATAAAAAATAAAAGTAAAAAAGCCCAAAAAAAGCTAAAGTATGTTATTATTCTACCGATAATTCTTTGAGGGGACTATTTTGTCATATAAGAACGCTTCTTCCACATATAAAGAAACCACCATCAGAACCGCAGGTCAGGGGCAGCTCATCGTCATGCTCTACGACGAAGCCGTAAAACAGCTTACCAAGGCGGTTGAGCTCCTGGAATTGAACAAAACAGACAAAAGGGATCCGGGAAGGATCGAGCTTATAAACAAAGCCGTCATGAAAACCGAGGAAATTCTTACAGAATTGATGGTTTCCCTTGACTTTGAGCAGGGCGGCGAGATTTCCAAGAACCTGTTTTCGCTTTATACTTGGTTTAACCGCGAACTTGTCGAGGCAAACATCAGTCAAAATACGACCAGAATGAAAGCGGTAAAAGACATGCTTTTTGAACTTAGAAATTCATGGAGCGCAGTTGCAAATCAGACTCCCGCCGAAAAGCCGAATCGCGAAATGGTGGGTTTAAATATTGCAGGGTAATAAAAGGGAGGACTTATGACATCATTTACAGAAACAACAGCAACAGAAATCGATTCTGCGGAGCTTGCGCAGAGAGTCGCGGTTTTAAAACGGTTTAAAACATTGCTTTCGCAGCAGAGAGACAGGTTTAAATCATATCTTGAATTGTTGGACAAACAGCAGGGTGTAATTGAATCCGGCAGCGCGGAAGATCTTTTAACCTATGTCGAAATAGAAGAAAAAATCGTCGCGGATATTTTTTCCATTCAAAAAGTCATCGACCCGTTGGAAGAAATGTATTATTCGGTTGTTTCAGGCCGCGATATCGCATCCGCAGAAACGCAGGAAGAAGTGCCAAGCCTGAAAGCGTCGCTTGAAAAATTAAAAGGCGAAGCTGTCTTGCGTTCTTCCAAGAACAAGGAACTGCTCTCCAAGCGAATGCTCGAACTCCGTCAGGAAATAAAAACCCTGCGCAACAATCCTTATGCTATCGGTAAAAATGCGTTTGCCCAGTCAAACTCGGCGTCTCTCATCGACATAAAGGGCTAATTGCCAATCCTAACCCAGGTTTCTCCGTTACCGGAGAAACTTGTGTTGGAATCAATCTGATAAACAAAAGAGCGTCCTTCAATTAAAATGGTAAGCCGTCCGTTCGCCGCCTGATAAGAACCGTTATACGCCCTGTTGTCCCGTATCAAACCCACTCTGCCTGCGGATGCGTTTCCGGTAAACATCAAATCGTTTGTTGTGCCGCCTGTTCCCGACAACCTGTAATTTGCAGGCATAAACTCCGCAGTATTGTTTTCAAATAAAGTTCCTATCCCGCCGCCTGTTTGCTGACGCGGCATATTGCCTGCGGTTTGAACAGCTCCCCTTTCGATTAGGTAATCTGCAATTTGGGAATTGTTGTTTGCCTGAGCAATCGAAAGCGCGGTGCTGCCTTCCTTGTTCCTTGTATTAATGTTTGCGCCGCGATCTGTCAGCAATTGAACAAGCTCAAAATTGTTAAATCTTGCGGCATGCAAAAGACACGTCATGCCGTCGGAATCGTTTCTTGACAATGGATACTGATAATTAACATCAACGCCAGCCTGAATAAACTGCCTTGCAAAATCGAATCTTTGCCTTTCCATCGCAAGCAAAAGAATTTCTCCGTTGGCTGTTGCCCCGGAATTAACAAGAAACTGAACAACATCATTCGGCTGATTCCTGTTTATCGCGGTAAAAAGATCAAACCCCGACGGGGTTACGCCGTGTCTTTGCAGCAGAACAAGGCTTCTTAGAACCGTATCTCCCCTGCCGTACGTTACAACAAGATTTAGCACGTGTCTTTTTTCCTGCGGATTTATGTTATTAATATTTTGGTTGATTATTCGCTCTGTTGAAGGATAGTCGCCTCTTGTTAAGGCATTCACAAGATCCCATCGGTAATCGTTTGCAAAAACAAACCCCGCAGAAAAAAATAAAATTAAAACAATTAACTTTTTCATCCTCTATCCTCCCAAATAGCGAACGATACAACAAACCCCGAATTGTGGGCGATATTGGGTTCGAACCAATGACTCCTACCGTGTGAAGGTAGTACTCTCCCGCTGAGTTAATCGCCCTAAAACACTACTCTGCTTTCGGCGCATCTTCTGCGGCTACGTCGGTCGGCGAAAAGTTTACGGTTTTAACAAAGTCGCAGGCTTCTTTTGCGCCGACTTCCCTGTTCATGTCAGAATCTTCCCATTCAACAGAAAGCGGTCCCTTGTAATTTATCGCATTAAGTTCGCGGATAATGCTTTCAAAGTCAACGTCACCGTGACCAAGAGAGCGGAAATTCCAGCCGCGCCTTACATCGCCAAACGGAAGATAAGAGCCGAGTATTCCCGCCCTTCCGTCCAAAGAAACTGCCGCATCTTTCATGCGAACATGAATAATTTGCCTGTAGTGATCCCTTATGAACAAATGAGGAGACACGCCCTGCCAAATCAAATTTGCCGGATTAAAATTAAAGCCAAGCGTCTTTCTGTTTTTGAATTCCTTTAAAAGACGCTCTGCAGAATAATTGTCGAAAACGATTTGCGAAGGATGAACCTCCGCCGCAAATTTAATCTGGTTCTTGTCAAACTCGTCAAAAATGGGCGACCAGTATTTGATAATGTTCGCATAAGCGTCAAGAATCATCTGCTCGGTTGTCGGCGGGCAGGAATACCAAAAGCCCTGAAGCGGGTTTCCGATAAAACCGGTTACGATTTTTACGCCGAGGTTCTTTGCAGCCGCTGCGGCATACTTCATTTCCTGTACTGCCCACTTGCGAATCTCATCCGGTTTTCCGGCAACAGCCGCAGGCACAACGCCGCCCAAACGGGGGTCTTCGGGGTCTGTAACGCACTGACCAATCAAGTGAGTTCCAATTGCCAGCAATTTGAGATTGTGGTTTTTTATGATGTTTTTATAATCTTCGGTATATTTTGCATCTGTCGCGGCGTTTTTCAAGTCGAGATGATCACCCAAACAGGCAACTTCTATCCCCTCAAAACCAAAGGCTTTTGCTTTGTCGCAAAAATTTTCAAAGGGTAAATCCGCCCACTGTCCCGAAAATAATGTAATTGGTCTAGCCATTATATCCTCCTAAAACGGGAAAATCCGTTCGCCTATAATAGAATAATAATTAATAAAATGCAAGTATATAGGCATGAAGATTTTTCATTTGCCGCCGATACTGTCCGTTGCCGCAATCGCTGCCGCTTTTGCATTGCTCTCCGGCTGCTACACATTAACGCAAGGCACAACCATGTTGGGTTATCTGAGCCGCGCAATACCATTGGAACAGGTTTCGGACAGTGATTTTGTGCATCTGGTTGCCGACATCCGCTCTTTTGCAATGAACGAACTGGGTCTTGCGGAAAGCAAAAATTATACCCGCTATGTCGAGCTGGACAGAAACTATCTTGCTGCTATTGTCTCCGCATCCGACAAGGCATCATTTGACCGCTACGAATGGAATTATCCCGTTGTCGGAAGACTCCCCTACAAAGGTTTCTTTAATGTTGAGGGTGCGCACAGGGAAAGAAATCGTCTTCAAAAACTGGACCTTGATGTATGGATTCGCAGCGTTGACGCATTCAGCACACTCGGCTGGTTTCGGGATCCGCTTTATTCGTATATGAGAAGTTACAGCATAGACAGGCTTGCAGAGCTAATCATTCACGAACTTGTACATGCAACCGTATTCATAAAAGGGCATGCAAATTTCAACGAAGAGCTTGCGCAATTTATCGGGGACGAAGGCGCAAGATTGTACATGGAAACACGGTATGGACTTGATTCCGACGAATACCGCCAAATGCTTTCCTCGGAAGAAAACAGCCGCAGATTCGTTGCGTTCCTTCAGGAACTAATCGCCGAATTGGAAACGCTTTATTCAAACGAAGATTTACAGAGAGACGAAATATTGATTCGCAAAGAGCAAATTATAAATGCCGCAAAAGAAAGATTCGACGCAGAATACGAAAGCCGTTTTACAAACGACAACTATAGAAATTTTTCGACAGTGCCCGTAAACAATGCGTATCTTGAACTTTTCAGGCTGTATTATACGCCCGATAATTTTTACGAAGATCTGTTCGAACGTACGGGACGGGACTTGCCCGCATTTGTCGCCGCCGCAAAAACAATAAAAAGAAGGAACGCCGCTCCTCCAAGGACTCAGCTGGAAAACGCCCTTACCTCAAACTGATTCCGGTTGTTAATTGGGATTAATCGTTGTAATAAAGCTCTTTGTAAATTTGCCCGATGGCGGGAACTCTTCTTCCGTAATCTCTTGTTTCGTAGATTGGCACGGTTTCTACAAGCAAATCGATTGGCAATGTGCTTGCCGCGCGCCACCTTCGTACGCGAAAATGCCCTCCGTTATACGCCATGATTGCAAGAACCATGTCGCCGAAACTGCCTCTTTGATAGTTCAAATAATACGAACCAATGTAAACATTCGCATAAGGATCGCTTCTGTCGATTTCGTCGTCGGGACCGAAAAAGTTGGGTCCGCCCGCATCCCTAATGCGGATTGCCTGCGCTCTTGCAGTGGCAGGCATCAGCTGCGCAAGTCCTCCCGCGCCCGCATGGGAAACAACGGCGGTCTGGAACGCGCTTTCCGTGCGAATCAATCCGTAAAGCATATAAGGCGTAATGTCAAAACGTTCGGCATTTTCTTCTATTATTTCCCTGAAAGGGCGCGGATACATAAGTTCCAAATCGCGTCTTTCCTTTACAAAACCTTCCCTGTAAAGGTAAAGCGTAATCAGCCTCATCGAAAGCGGATGCATTCCCGCGTTCGAGAGCGCCTGCGAAACTGCGCGAAGTTCATCGGGGGAAAGCGACCTTTCCATCGCCCTAATGAACGGCGTCGCAAAGCCTGCCGCGTTGTTTTCAAAAAAACCAAGCAGGAACGCAAGAGCATTCGACGGCGCGGATTCGGCATCAGGAACAGTATCTTCTTCGGGCAGAACCAACAAAGGAAGACCCAATGCCACGCCGCTTTTCATTCTGTAATAAAGCGAAGGCATCAAAAGGTTTTCGCCTGCGTTATACGCAATTTGGTAATAAGCCTGCGCCGTGGCGGTTTCCGCTCCTATCGCGCGCGCCGCAAGCCGTCTGTCTTCGGCATTCAGCATCCTTTCTTCGATAAAACGCGCAATCAGCCATGCAAACCCGCCTTTGCTTGACGAGTTTGAATCCTTTAAAACATCGAAAGTATTGATAACATTACGCCATTCGCTTCCTGTTACAAGCTTGACCAAAAATCTTTCCATCAGCGCATAATACGAATTGCCGTTATGCCAGTTTGGAACATGGCGGCGCAGTCTTTCGATAAAATCGGAAGACGATCCTGTCATTACAGCGTCCAATATGTACCAGATGCACGCATCCTGCTGTTCATAATCGGGAGCAAGGGTAAGCGCTTTTTCAAAAAGGGTTATCGCCTGCGCATTCAGCGAAGCCCTTCTTGCATTGCGGGCGGCATAAAATACAATTCTAAAACGAATATCGTCTTCCTGATCCGATAAATTCGATTCCCATCTGTTCAGTAACGTAACGCCTTCCCTGTTCGCAGGCGCAAAAAGAAGGGTTCTTCCCAAATCGTTTATCAAATTGGGGTATTCCAAAAAAATCGGCGGCATCTCGGCGGGCCATGCATTGTTTGCCTGAAACCCCTTAAATGCAGCTAACGCATCGGCGTATCTTGTCTGAAAAACGGCATGATGCGCCTCTATTGCGGCCTTCTCACCTGGTGAAAATTCAATGCCTTTTTTTTCGCATTCGCGAAGCGCATAAAGCCTTGCCATGTTAAACGAATCGGAATTTGATTCGATGCTGAGAAAAAACGAAAGCGCATGTTCGCGTGATGTGACATTCAAGGCTGTCGCCCACCAGCCGTACGCTTCCCTCTTCATGCGTTCAATAGTCTTGTCGGAAAGCTCCACATTGCCTGCCATCATCATAGCAAGCTGATCCGCCGCAGCGCGTCTTATGAACTCATTGTCGCTTGCAAGCGCGTTCTCAAAATATTCGATTTTTTCTTCGTTTGATTCGCTTAAAAGACCCTGATAAAAAAAATGATCAACCTGCGCGCGCTGCGGCGTTACGCAGGCGAGAAACGGGAAGACAAACGTAAAAACAACGAAAAGTATAATACTGTGCAGTTTCATCAATTTCTGGGCGGCACTCTGATTGTTCTGCCTGAAATAATCCTGTTCGGATTACTGATGTTGTTATGACGCGCAATCCTGGGGTACTGCCACGGATCGCGGTAAAATGCTTCGGAAATGTCCCATAATGTGTCACCCCAGCGAATCCTGTAGTTTACGCCTTCCCTTGGAATTGTTGCAGGCACATCGTAAGACGCAACCGGCGGATTTCTTCCCGATGCCCGCGTAAATCTCGGCGTTACTGTCGGCGCAGGCGGTTGGGCGGGCGCTTCGATAACAGGCGGAGGAGCCACTACCTGCTGAACGGGTTCTGCCTGTTGAACCTGCGCAGGCGGCTCGGGAGGAGCAACAGGCTGTACAGGTTCGCTTACCCGCTCGGGTTCTTTGGCAGGTTCAATGTATGTATGCTGCGCAGCGTCCGGTTTTGAAAGCACCGAGCGAACGACTTCCATTCCTCCAAGGAAGAAAAGCCATGCTGCGACAAGTCCCAAAATAAGAAGAATAATAATCAAAATGACAACCCACGGTTTCTGGTTGTCCGATTTCTCTTTGCGTGTTTTTTTGCTCTGATTGTTATACAAACTCGAAGGAGGCTCTTCGTTGGACTCCAATTCAAAGTCCGGGAGTTCCATATCGCGGGATGTTTCATCGAGCGACTTTAAGGAAACGGTAAGAACATAATGTTCGCCGCCTGCGCCCGTATCAAGGTCTATTGCATCGGCGATTATATCGCCGTTACTGTCGGAAGAAATTACCATCTCGATGGACGGCTCGCCCTTTGGTTTGGGTTTTATGTTTTCGACAACCAAAGAGCCGATATATTGGGCATCCGGCATGGCACCCTGAGGGCTTCTGAAAAGATCAATCTGAACGCTTGGCTGGTTATCGTGAACAGTTGTGAGAATCAGTCTTTTTTTGATTGAAGAGTTCTCCTCCATAATGGGATAGAACTCTCCGTTGGCAATTTTTATGCCAATATTTGATGCCATTGGACTCTCTCCTTTCTCAAGGGCTAAAAATCAGCCTAATTTAAGTTTATCCATTGAAAAGGCAAATGTCAATAACTAGCCTTGGATAAAACTCATTTTTGGGTCGTTTAAAGCCAAAATCCTGTAATATTAGTATAATTATCGACAAAAGCTGTATCAAAAAACATAAAAATATCCGATAATTACATAGTAGGAGTCCTATGTTAATTGGAATTGTTGCAGTAGTACTGGTAGTAACCGTATTTATTCTCTTAAAAGGCGTTCTTGGCAAGGCTTCACTTGGCGGCGGAAAGCAATCGAAAGATAAAGATGCCATGATTAAAGAGGCAAACAAGAGGCTTAACTCAAATCCCAATGATCCGGAAGCGCTCTTTATGATGGCAACCGCTCATTTTGACGAAAATGCGTGGGACAAGGCGATAAAATATTACGATTCATTGGGCGAGCAAATTGCCGTGAATCATCAGATTGCCGGCATCGACAATTTTGAGGTTTTTCTCCGCATGGGCATATGCGCGCGAAAGCTTGGCTTGCTGGATCAGGCGTTAAAAGCGTTCGGGCAGGCAAGAACATTCAGACAGGACAATTTTGAGGTTAACTACGAACTTGGCGCGCTTGAATTTGACAGAAAAAATTATGAAAAAGCCGCTCAGCTTTTAATGGCGGCGCGCGCTCAAGACCCCGAGAATCCCGCGGTGCTTCGATATTTGGGGCACGCTCTTTTCAGATTGAAAAAACCGAAAGAAGCCATGAACTTTATCCGCAAGGCGATCGATCTTGCCCCGGAAGACAAGGAATCCTTGTACACGCTTGCCGAATGTTACCACGAGGCAAATCAAACCGAACAGGCGCTTCGTATTTTTAACCATCTTCGCGCAGACCCTGTCATGGGACCCAATTCATGTTTGATAGCGGGACAAATCCATCTTGATACAAGGCAATATGAAGCAGCCATTCAGGATTTCGAGATCGGATTAAAACACGTCAATATTAAAGTTGATATTCTTGCAGACCTCAGATACAAACTTGCAACGACATACATCAAGCAAAACGAAATCGGAAAAGCGATTCCGTATCTAAAACAATTGCAGGCTGACAATCCCGGATTCAGGGATGTGCCGATCCTCCTTGGAAAATATATCGAGTTAAACGCAAACCGCAACCTGCAAACATTTTTGATGGGTTCGTCCGCAGACTTTGTCGCTCTCTGCCGCAGAATCGTAATGACATATTTCGGCAAGGCAAAAGTAAAAATCACAAACATTGCAGTCAACAAAGCCGAGTGGGCGGACATCACCGCAGAAATCGACACTTCAAAATGGTCCGATTTGATCATGTTCAGATTTATCAGAACTCAAGGCTCAATCGGAGAATTGATCGTAAGGGATTTTCACTCTCACTTAAAAGAAGTAAAAGCCGGAAAAGGTGTTTGTATCACAGTCGGTCAGTACACGGACGAAGCCAAGAGATACACCGAAGCCCGCCTAATCGATTTAATCGAAAAAGACAGGCTTCAGGCAATCTTGAACAATCTGGACGCAAAAACCGCCGCAGCCGTCAAAAAATAAAAATTGTCATCAACAGCGGCAAATGATCGCTAAAACCATGCCCGGTTTTTGCAATATACGAAACCGGGTTTCCATCGGCATTTACAAAAGGCGGACTGTTAACAATAACCGTTTTTCCGTATTCCCAGCCTGCGTTGTCAAAGAATTGACCGGAAACCAAAAAGTGATCGATTGTTTCCCAACTGTCACGATACAGATAGCTGCCATTTTCCAATTCATTTATCCAGGGCGAAAAAAATGTTATAGTATCCCCCGAAAAATGAACAGGTACGGGCGGTCTTTCTCCGCTTAAAACAATGTAATCTTTTTGCTTTATGTTTGATGCCCGCAAAGCGCTTTGCATTTCGTCGGGAATCAATGCGCAAATTGCGTTTGAACCCCGCCTTGAAAATTCATCATGGTTAAGATTCAAGTCGCCAGCGATAATGATGCCCGCATCGGGCTCATCTTCCCAAATTTCCTGCGCACGCCTTAAAATCAACCTTGCGCTTGAACGTCTGTTTTGCTCTGTTTCCTGCGCTCCGCCGATCTTTGATTTCCAATGGCAGATCATCAGGAAAAAATCGCCGGCTTCGGTTTGAACCCTCACTTCCAAAACAGGACGCGGCGTTGCGTTTGCGCCAATCACCGCAGTATGAGCCCTTTGGTCTGCCAGCGAAACCCTGCTGATAATACCCACTCCTACCGCCGCCCCGGGGCTGTTTGCAAAATGGCTCCAATAGTAGCCGTCAGGCAGGGCGCAGGATATGTCTTCAAGGATATTGAGCGACTCAATCTCCTGAAGAATAATAATATCAGGCAGGGGCTCAAACCTGCCTATTGCGTCGCATATGGCATTAATCCGCCCCAGATACTTTTCCTGCGACCACCCCGCCGACTGTTGGAACTCAAGGTATTCAAACCCGTCATCCTTGCCGTCGAACAGGTTATGAACATTCCAAGTCATTAAAGTGAGGGTTTTTTGCTTTTCGGGTTTCCACTCGCACCCTGCCAAAACCGCCAGCCCCGCCAAAACCAGCGCCAAAAACGTAAAATTTTTCATATTTTACCTCCGCCTATATATGGCACGAGATCGCCGTTTTGCTTTATCAAAACGCAAAAAAAAATGTAAATTTTTACATTGTTGTAATTGTCTGCGGATTAACACGGATTAAGAAGAAAGATTTCTCGCCAAGGTGCCAAGAGGAAGAATTTAACCCGCCTGTATTCTGCACGCGAAAGCGTGTGGATAAAAAAATACAAAACGGCGAGAGGCCAGAAAAATTTATAATTTTTAATTAAAGCTACTGGCCGAGACCATCACGAATAAATCCGAACTTGTTGTCCGCATTCTTTTCCTAAAACCTTAAAGCCCGGATTGCAAACAAATAATTCTTGGGAAAAGAGAGAAAATATCTGACATGGTTCGCGTAAGCAAGCTTGCGAGCTTGTTGGTGCTGTTCGTGGTAGAAGTCTTTGTAAAAATTTACCACTTTTTTTGAAATTTTCTCGTTTTCGCTAAAGCAAAACGCCAAGTTCAACCCATATATATGTACATGAATTTTCATGTCTTGCCCGGCTTATGTCGGGCAGGGAAAAAACTATATATGAGGTAAATCTATGAATCCAAACAGAACTTACAAAGACAGCGTCTTTACATCGCTGTTCAGCGACTCAGACCTTCTTCGGGAGTTGTATGGCGCTATCGGAGGCGTTTCGCTTCCCGATGATGTTCCCATTTCCATTAACACACTGGAAAATGTGCTTGTCAGGGATATCTACAACGATATCTCGTTTATGGTAGGCTCCAAACTTGTTGTATTGATAGAGCATCAAAGTACCATTAACCCAAACATGGCTTTACGTCTCTTGATGTACATGGCGGAAACCTACAAACAAATGGTTAAGGAAAAAAATATCTATTCGGGAAAAATAGTTTATATTCCCTATCCTGAGTTTTATGTATTGTATGATGGTGTCGATTCTTATCCCGATAAAGCGTTGTTAAAGCTCTCTGATCTTTATGAAAACCTAAAGGAAATTGGCCTTCCTGAGAAATCGCATCCTTTATTGGAGTTGGAAGTTCAAGTTTTAAACATCAACGAAGGCAAGAACTGCGAAATGGTAAACCGCTGCCGAAAACTATCTGAATATAGTCTATTCGTTTCTAAAGTTCGGGAGTTTATGGACAAGTATAATGATTTACTAAAAGCGATAAAAGAAGCAGTGAAATATTGTCAGGAACATGATATACTCAGAGAGTACCTAGAAAAACACGGTTATGAGGTAATTAATATGCTATATTATGAATATAATCAAGAACTGGAGAGAGAAGTCATTCATGAAGAGGCTTTCGAAGACGGTCTCCAAGAAGGTCTTAAACAAGGGCATACAAAAGGTCACCAACAAGGCATTGCAGAAGGTCACAATGAAGTCTTAACTCTTCTCGACCAAGGTCTCTCCATTGGAGAAATCAAGAAACGGCTAACACAGACAACAACAAGTTAATCTCTTAATAAACCAGCAAACTGCTGCCATATTCAAAGACCTTTACCACGAACCAATGCGAACAATACCAAATATAGTCCGATATCTTTACTCTTTTTCAAAGTAATAATAGTTTGCTATCCGGTTTTTCTAAGGCATAAGGAATAGAATGCGGACAGGAGGTTCGAGAACACGAGCTTGCGAGTGTATTCGTGAGGTTCGCGGTAAATTCTTAAAGCAAAAGCACGGCGCAAATACTCATCACGCCGCACCCCAAGCTGCTATCCAAGCTGCTTCCTTAAAAAGCCCGGACGGCACGGACGTAGTTGTAGCTGTCCTCGTTGTAGCTGTTCTGAAGGCCAATGGCGAAACCCTGATTCCACGCGCTACCGTTACTGCTCTGCGACGAAGACCAGAAAAATCCTGACGAAATACCTAAATGAGTTCTCGCCTTATACATTTCATTTAATTCGTCTTTACTCGGCAAGAACCAGTCGTTTTTACCGCCGCCTGTGTATGCGGCTGCCGCTTTTGCCGCATTGTTGGATACCGTATCGCCTGAGTGGGCGGCAATAATGGCGGCTGTATTGGCTTTGCCTGTTCCTATTGCTGTCCCTGTTCCTGTTATATTTGTACTGGTATAACCTGATGAAGCCCATGCCCAAAATGTCCCTTAATATTTGCGCAAATGTCATTTAATTTTGCACTGTGGTATTTGTACACGGAATTTGATGAAATAAGGCACTAAGATATTTGCAAACTGATAAAAAGGCATAAGTGTGAAACCCTGGCTGGGAGCGCAAGGGTATAGCTGCGTCTATTGAGGATGCAGAAAACAGAAAAATTAATATATTACAGTAAAGTGTAATTATGGCATTTCCTGTTCATCCGAGATTCTAGCAGCTATGCCCTTGCGCCCCCAGCCGGGATATTACGCCTATACCTTATTGACATTTTTTTTATTATTTACTAGTATTTAAGTCCCGTTATAATTAATGAAAAGGTGATAAGGTTATGAAGACAGTATTTGCAAAGCCGGACTCGATAGAGCGGAAATGGTATGTCCTCGACGCTGAGGGAAAGGTACTGGGCAGGGTG
>WQSP01000010.1 GCA_009787795.1 Treponema sp. | reverse complement strand
TTATTTTTATTTAATTTATTAATTGCTTTTTTAATTCCAATCTCAATAAAAGGCAATAAACTTCTTTTATTGCCTATATATGTTATTATTTGCTTATTTAAGTATGATTCATTTTCATTTATCATACATTATATTGTATATCAAGAATATTAATAGTCAATACTTTATAATATCAAGAGCGGTGACGGAATGCCCTGTGGGCGTCTATGGTCTGCGTGGATAATGTCAGCTAGCGGCTGCGTAGAAAAACGCCAGAGCCATTTAGCCCACGGAGTATTTCGTCACCGTCATTGTAATATAATGTATTTTAAAGAATTAATTCTTATTATATAATCCATTCAACATTAATATCTCCGGTCTATATTCAAAATGCATTGTGTCAATTAATGCCCAATTGCCGCCCCAGATAAAACCGTGTTCTTCAAAAATCCTGATAACCGATTCTGGCGGCATGTAATAATTGGTGCGGTTTATTTCGACTGTGTTGCCTTCGTTCCAGCGCCAGTAAGTCAAGCGTTCACCCAAATCTCTTGGCAATAAGTCAACGGCAATGCCGTATGAATGATTGCTTCTGCGGCTTGTTTCGGCGATTACGCGCCAAGTCCAGCCAAAACTCGGCGTTCCTGTGTGAAGCTCTGCAATCCATTCACTGATGGAAATGTCTTCGTTCATTGCGGCGCGAATATGTTCCGCTACACTGTCAAGTTTTGGTTTAATGTAAGGATGGACAAGCATTTTTACGCCGAAAAAATTGTATTTTTCCTGCAAATCCCAGCTTGTGTCTTCGTTAGGTGACATGTAAAGAGCGTCAAATAAAAATGAAGAGCCTACGGAATAAACGGGGTTTTCCAAAAAGACGCGTCTTTGCGCTTCTGTGCCTGTAAACGGATATGCGTAAAAATCATAAGGAAGATATTCCTCCCAATAGCCGCGCATATCTTCGGACAGAAAACGTCCGTGCGCATAATAAAAACGCTCGCCGTTTACAAGCATTGTCCAATCGTTGTCTAAAAACTCTACGTTTCTTATTTTATCGGGATAGCATTGAGCAAATGCAAGCAGTATTTTATGCTGAGCTTCCAAATCGTCCGCAATTGTAACCGTAGAAGGAACAGGCAGGGGATAATCGTTCTGCTCCGCCTTATTAAAAAGACCGCAGCAGGATAATAATAACGCAATTGCAAAACAGCCAAAAAACGATTTAATTAAAAGCTCCATCCAAGAGACAGGGTCATGCGGGGACCGCCTGCGAAAATAAAGGTTTCCAGAAGCTGAAAGTTTTCTTCCAAGTCTTCAAGACCTGTCATGGGAAAATTTGAAACACCGAATATTCCTTTCTGAAACTGGTTCGTCAGACTCTCGCCGAATGCAGCCCCGATATCATAACCTATGGAAGGCTCAAAAGTAAAACCTTTGTTTTTTCCGAAACGTATGCGCCAACCCGCTCTCGTGCCGAATTTTATGGAATGTCTTTCAACAATAAGAGAAATATCACCTGAATAAACATTACCAATTGGATCGGTTACTGACGCGTTGCCATCCAATCCAATATTTAAATAAGTATAACCAATAAGACCACCCATAAAAAATGTTCCGTTAAACGGATAAAAACGAAATTGGTTCTCAAATGTAATTTTATATACATTGATATTACTAATATTCACGCTGTCAAAACTGAAATTAATTCCCGTACCAAAACCCAAATAGTCCAACCGCCACGCCAAAGAAATGCGATCGTCAATATTTCTTTCATATTGAATGCCAATGCCAAAACAATAAAATCCGGTTACTTGATCGCCGCCTATACTTTTTACCACTTCCGGCGCACCCAAACCCAAAATTACGGGAGCAACATCCAAGGTGAATGTGTTATATGCAATGGCATTACTCTCGGGAGTATTCTCCAAAGCATTCTCCTGACCAAAAGCAACTCCTGCAAAAAACGCTGCAATTAAAAGCGAAGTTAAAATTTTCTTTGTCATTATTCGTCTGCTTCCTGTACTTTGAATTCTGCGCGCGCCTTGATTACATCGTCCGCAATACGTCCGGAAATCGGCGCATAATGGCTAAAATCCACATTAAACGAACCGGTTCCCGATGTAATCGAGCGAAGGTCTATCGAATAACGCAGGAGTTCCGCCATTGGCACTTCTGCGCGCACTTCCGCAATGCCGCCCGCAGAATCCTGCCCAAGAATCTTTCCGCGCTTTCCGGAAAGATCGCTCATAACGTCACCAAGATATTTTTCTTCGATAAAAACCGTAAGGTTCATAATAGGTTCAAGAAGCGTGGGCGCAGCCTGTTTCATAGCTTCGCGGAAAGCATTTCGCGCGGCGAGCTTGAACGAAAGTTCGTTCGAGTCTACCGGATGATATTTGCCGTCCGTCAGTTTTACTTCGACATCAACGACAGGATAGCTCGCCATGGAGCCGTGCGCCATTCCTTCGATTAAACCTTTTTCTACGCCGGGAATGTAGTTCTTTGGAATTGCGCCGCCAAAAATCGCATTTACAAATTCGTAACCTTCGCCGCGTCCGCGCGGAGCAATCTCAAGCACGACCTTGCCGTATTGTCCATGACCGCCTGTCTGCTTTTTGTGCGTATATTCCGCGCCGTTTTTTTTGGTAATCGTTTCGCGGTATGCAATTCGCGGAACCCGCGTTTCAACTTCGATTTTTTGGTTTGCCTTAATTTTATCCAAAATGATATTGATTTGAAGCTCGCCCATGCCGGAGATAACCGACTCTTTTGTTTCCACGTTATAATGGAAACGGAAAGTCCTGTCTTCTTCTGTCGCGCGTACAAGGAACTCGCCAAGTTTGTCTTCGTCTTTTTTTGCAACCGCATTTACCGCGACAGAATGAACAGGTTCCGGCAGGCGTAATGGCACATAACCGGGACCGTCCGATGCGGCAAGCGTGTCGTTTGTTTTAAGCGTAGCGGCTTTTGCAATAATGCCGATATCACCCGCAAACAATTCACGCACTTCTTCCAGCTTTTTACCCTGGCATGTATAAAGTTTTCCGATTCGCTCTTTTTTATTTTCCGTTACATTGACAGTCTCACTGTCCGCCGTCAATTTTCCTGTAATGATTTTTAACCATGAAAGTTTTCCGGAGAACTGATCATAATTGGTTCTTATTACAAGCGAAGACATCGGCTTGTCGGAATCGATTGTAACAGGCGTTTCCGCGCCGTCTGCGCCGCGAGTTGCATCTTTTGCAGTGCGCGGATTGGGAGCTGCGTCAACGATAAAATCCATAAGCGGCAAAATGCCGGAATTTTTTAAAGGAGCGCCTGCAAACGCCGGCACATATTTATTTTCGGCCAGCGCTTTTACAAGACCAACTTTCATTTCATCGGAACTTAACGATCCGTTTTCGATATATTTTTCCATCAGACTGTCATCGCCTTCGGCAGCCGCTTCGATCAATTTTTCGCGAGCCGCTGCAACCGCATCCTTAAATTCTGCAGGGATGGCTTCTTCTTTTTCTATCGCATCACCTTGAACCGTATACGCTTTTTCGTGAAGCACGTCGATAACGCCTTTAAAACCGCCGCCGCTTCCCATCGGAAGAGTAATCGGCACAGCATCAACCTTAAATTTTTCTTTTATGTCGGCAAGGGTCTTGTTAAAATCAGCCTGATCGTTATCAAGCTTGGTAATAAAAACGCCTCTTGGCTTTCCGTTTGCATCAAGGCTGCGCCAAAGTTTAACAGTCTCGATCTGAACGCCGGATTTTCCGTCTACCATTAAGAGCGCAAATTCCGCAGCGCGAAAACTCAATATAACAGCGCCTGTAAAATCCGACGAACCGGGCGTGTCAAACAAATTGATTTTTGTCCCGCTTCGCTCGACATGTCCCATCGCGGCATATATCGATATTTTTCGTTCTATTTCCTCCGGGCTGTAATCGCTGGTCATTTTCCCGGATTCCAAGGTCTCTGCCCTTTGAATTACGCCTCCTGCAAACAGTAAGTGTTCAAAAAGGGTTGATTTTCCGGTCTGTCCATGGCCGGCAATAGCGACATTTCTGATTTTTTCTGTTGAATGGCTCACAAAGCGCTCCTTTGGAAATATTCTTCTATATATATTGCCCTGTTTAAAGGCAGTTGTCAAGGAATTTTTGCCTCCGAAAATAATCAAATAGCCTTACAATCTTTATTGTGTTAAAATGAAAAAATATGAAATTCTATCAGTTTTACAGTCTTGGATTATGCTCCCTTGGAATTGCCGAAGATGAAGGCGCAATTTCCAATGTTTTTTTTGGCAACAACAAACCGCCCAAGGGTTTTGAGAAACACGAGACCCCATTAATAAAATCGACCGCAGCGCAGCTTGAAGAATATTTTAATAATAAACGAAAAGTCTTTAACATACCGATCTCCTTTAACGGAACGCCGTTTAAAGTTAAAGTCTGGGAAGCTCTTCTTACCATCCCCTTTGGCGAAACCAAAAGCTACGGCGAAGTTGCCGCCATGATCAATAAGCCAAAAGCTTGCAGAGCTGTCGGTATGGCAAACAACACCAATCAAATTGCCATCATTATCCCATGCCACCGCGTCATCGGACACGATGGCAGTCTTGTCGGCTACGCAGGGGGACTGGAAATAAAAAAGAAATTGCTCGAACTGGAGAGAACGGCAGAATGAATTTATTAAAAAAAACAATTCTCGTCAGATAACGCTAATTGTTTACTCGCCGATTATTTTAATCAATAGTCGTTTTTTTCGCTGCCCGTCAAACTCACCGTAAAAAATCTGTTCCCATGGACCAAAATGCAGTTTGCCGCCGGTTACGGCAACAACCACTTCGCGTCCCATTATTTGTCGTTTAAGATGCGCATCGGCATTAACCTCGCCTGTGTTGTGCCTGTATGACGAAACAGGCTCATGGGGCGCAAGTTTCTCCAGCCACACATCAAAGTCGTGATGCAGCCCCGACTCATCGTCATTGATAAAAACACTGGCGGTAATATGCATGGCATTTACAAGGCATAATCCCTCTTGAATGCCCGATTCCTGCAACAGGGCGTCTACTTCGCCTGTAATATTGATAAATTCTCTCGGTTTTTTGGTGTTTACCCACAATTCTTTGGTTATTGACTTCATGACTAATTATGCCATTTTCTGCCGGAAAAATAAATGCACTTGTCTTAAAATTGAATTTAGTGTATTATTTGGTACAACCTCACTTACCGTGATTAGCCGGCGTGGCGGAATGGCAGACGCAGTAGACTCAAAATCTACCGTACGCAAGTATGTATGAGTTCAAGTCTCATCGCCGGTATTAAAGGAGTGTAGAATGGAAAAGCTGCATTTTTTGGAACACAGCGACAATAACGAAGAAAAGGCCGTACATCTGCAAAAACTGATGAACAGCATGGTTGTTGTTTTTGCAGAAATTATTGATAACCGCGACAAAGGCATTGTAGGCCATCTTGAGCGCACAACAAAGTTCTTAAAAATATTAACGGATGCAATGATAGAACACAAAGTATATAACAGCGAACTCGGCGAATTTGATTTAAATTCGCTCTATTCCGCTTCGCGCCTGTACGAAGTCGGCAAAATATTCATACCGGAAATAATTTTGAACAAACCCGGCAAATTGACACAGGAAGAATTTGAGATTATGAAAACCCATGCAATCCAAGGCGAACGCATAATAGACAGAATTTCGTTAATGACAGAAGCAAAAGTTGAATTTTTGCATCATGCCAAATTATTCACAGGGTATCATCATGAACGCTGGGACGGAAAAGGGTACCCGTGCGGATTGGACAGATTGAACATTCCACTTCAGGGACGCATCATGGCAATAGTCGATGTTTATAACGCGCTTGTTTCCGAACGCCCGTACAAGACGCCGTTTACTCCCGAAGAAGCTGTAAAAATAATAATGGACAGCACGGGCGAAATGTTTGATCCTTTAATTGCCGACGTATTTTTTGAAGTTAAGGAACAATTTTACAACGCCTAAAAAAAAGCGGCTGTCGTTGGCAGCCGCTTTAATTTTATTTTTGGAGAGAAATTTTACACTAACTTATCTGCAGCAGCAATTTCCTCTGCTCTGAGAGTTCCTTCCGCTTCGGTTATTATTCTGCTGCTGGGGTCTTTGCCTGTCATTGTCATGACGGCGTCCAAATTTATTTTGATTGCCAATTGACTGTCTCTGTGCCGGAGCGTCAAAATCGTAAGTTCTTCCGGCTATTGTAACGTTTACAGGACGAATGCTGTTTCTGTCGTTGTTTCTTACGCCAACAACCGTCACTCTTGTGCCTTCTGTTAATCCGTTAATAAAACCGATATAACGAGTCAGCATTGGAACCGGATAAACAGTGTCGCCGCTTGCAACCGCTACCATACCTCTTTGAAGCTGTAATGTGCCTTCTACCGTAACGGTATTATCTGTACGCTGACGGTTTGTCTGCTCAGGACGATTCATTCCTTCTCTTCGATTGCCTCTTTCCGGATTATTTGAGTCTGCTGCCTGCTGTTCCCTTACAGCTTGGGCAAAAACCATACCCGCAGTCAAACTTGCTATTAATATAAAAATCACCATTCTTTTCATACTTGCCTCCATGTTTGCAGTTTCTATATTTATAACCATAAACCAACAGAAGCGTTACAATATTTTTGCAACTTTTTATACTAACTGTGCTGAGCTGAAAGCGATATTAACGAGACAAGAAGCGATACTGCCAATATTGCAATATACACCGCAAGAGCCGCAGAAAACCCGATTGTCAAAACGAGCCAAATGCCCAATGTGTTAAAAACCGAACGATACAGGAAAACAAAACCATTAAAAACAACAGGCAAAACGGGAAGAAGCAGCACAAAAAGATAGCGCGGTCTTTGCCTTGCGCGATAACGCCAGGAAATAATTATTACAAAAATCGCCATCGGTAAAAAGAATAAAGCGGAGCCAAGCCGGTTTAACACTTCCGCTTGAAAAATCTGCTGAACATATCCTGCGTTATTCAGCCTGTTTGCCGCCGCAAAAAGCTCGTCAATCTGAAGATTGTCAAGTCCATGCCGCGCTTTTGCCGTAAGCAAAAAATCTTCATAACTTATATCCAGAATAATTCCGCCCAGGGGCTCTCTTCCAACAAGCCATTCGCTTTCAAAAAACCGATCTTTATTGTAACGATCCAGCGAATGGGTCAAAACAAGCACTTGCGGCTTATTATGAATGGTTATTGGAATTAGTTTTGCATAACGCGCGGTTCCGTTTGATTTTAAAATCATATATTCGTCAACATCCATGTAACTCAAACCAAATCCATAGGCGACATCGTTTGTAAGAGTAAGGCTGGAAAACCTCATCACCGCCCTGTTGTCTCCAACAGGAAGCGAAAACACAGCGCCTGTCAATATTTCGCCGACCGACAATTCCATTTCGTCAATAAAAAACGCGGTTTCCTTTGCGCCTGTTTCGCTTGCTTTAAAAAAATTTATTGCGTCGGGATCATCAGGCGTATAGGAAAGAAGTTCCTGAAATATATAATATGCGCGTATCCAATCGCCTGTTTGCATTGAAATGTATCCGTCAAGTTTTAATTGGAACAATTCATGAATGCGTGTCTCCCTTTTATCAGGCGCAAGAGACGCAATTTTTTCCCACGCTTCGCCTGCAAGCGCATTGGCGGCGACCGCTTCTACGCTGTTTCTTGCCGCAAGACGGCTTCCAAGATTTGCAAGCCAATGCGCATCAAAATATCTTTCTCTTTCAAACGCATTCCTGCTCATTGCAATTGCCTGCCCTGCGGTTACAGGCTGCTGATCGTCAGATAACGGCGAAATGCCCGCATAAAGATGTTCTCTTGTCAATGCGGCTCTTGCATGATCTGTCTGCACCTCTTCCCTTGCCTTTAGTCTTTCCATGTTAATGACAATTTCATCCCTAAGGTTATCCAAATCGGTATTTTGAAACCAAATACGATCGCAGATATTGATAAACTGCTGAGCTTCGAACCATTCGCCTTCGTTTCTGCGCTCTATTGCGTTATCCCTTGCAAGGTGATAAAGATAACCCGTATAGCGCATGTTTTCTTCGTAATTTTTTAACATTGGAAGCGCAAAAAAGAAAATTATGCCGTAAACAACCGCGGCAAATATGGCAGTAACGACAGAAGCGACAAGACGCTTAAAAAACACATCGGAAAAACTTTGATAATTTTCTTCGAACGAAGCAAGACCAAAAGGAATTACAAGCGCCGACAAGGCAAGAGCGGGAAACAAATTAAAAACTTCCAGGAACCCCTGAACAATCCGCCAGTTGCGCGAATACATCAATAAAGGAGCTTCCGATCCGGGATAAATAAACCTAAAAAGCAATATGAGCAGAATTGAAGCTGTCATATAAATCATGAAAATAAAAAATGGCGTTTTGATTTTTTCGCTAAATGTCATCGTCTTTCCGCCTTTTTGCAGCATACGACAAGAGCGAATAAATGTTCACAAGCATGCCAAATGCAAAAAACATTACAGGAAGACCGTATGAAACGGGAAATATGTTTCCAATATACGAAGAAATCAATTCCTGCATATGCGATGAATTAAAACTGGCAATAAAAGCCAATATTCCCCGGAAAGCAAGAGTGGCAAGAAAAAGATTGGCAAGCGGCCATGCGCTGAATTTAATCATGTAACCCAATGAACACAAAAGAAAAATCAAGGAACCGGTATGAATGGCATATTGAACAAAACCTTCGTTGAATTTTTCTCCGATTAAACTGGCGCATAAATTGATATCAATGGCAAGTTCTTCAACAAACCAGGGCGTATCGTCTCCAAATTGAATCGAAGGAAACAGCGAATTTTCATTTGCAGAATGTTGATATGACAACGGTTGTTCCGGTATTGCGGCAATACGCGGCCCGAACGGCTGCTCGGTACCCCTCAACAAAACAACCGCAGTTTCGTTTCTGTTAAGAGCGTCCGTAAGTATCAAACCGTTTCCGCCAATCTGAATGCCTTCGCTTCGAACGGGAGGCACAGTCTTCCATCGATCCAGACCTGTAGAAATTCCAAAACTAATAAAAAATGAAAGTGTCATAACGCAGAAGATCGCGGCAAAAGCCGAATACGATCTTCTTACGCAATAATTCAATGTCACCAATATAGAAGCAAACATGGCAAGCGACAGCGCCCAATGAGCGGCGGCAATCAACAATGTCATTGTTGTTTCCGGTTTTGGCGGAAGGCTCTTTGCCCAATCAACCCGTAAATGCAGAAACCTGAAACAGGCGGCAACTGCGAACATAAGCATGAAAGTAATGCTGAAAAATATGATTAATCTGGCTAATTTCCTCACAATAATAGATTATCATGCCGTTAAATGAGGCGCAAGTGTCTTTTATTGCAATTGTTATTGTGAAAATTTGAAAAACAGTTCATAATTGATCTATGGAAGCACAAGTAGCAGTCCTTGGAGCCGGAGCTTGGGGAACGGCAGTTGCAAAAGTAATTGCCGAAAAAGACAAAAATGTTCTCATGTGGAGTTTTGAAACATCTGTCAGAGACGATATAAATGAACGAGGGGAAAATTCCAGATATTTACCGGGTGTAAAATTACCAAGCACATTAAAAGCAACTTCCGACATTGAGGAAGCCGCCGAAGGAAAGCAATTTCTTATTTACGCATTGCCGTCAATGTTTCTTTTGGACACGTTAAAAAAGACATTGTCTGTAAGTTCCATACGCGACGGCAAATCGATCATTTCAGTTATAACAAAAGGTTTTCTTCCCACAGATCATAACGGTCCGCGTTTGATCCTCGAAACAATGGAAGATTATCTCCCCGGTTTTTATCGCAATTCGCTTGTATATATTTCGGGGCCAAGCCATGCAGAAGAAGTATCCTGCGGAAAAATAACCGGTCTTATAGCGGCAAGCGAAAACCCCAAAAATTCGATTCGTTTCAGGGATTTGCTAAAAAGCCCAAGATTGATGGTGTACTCGTCGCTTGATGTTCGCGGCGTACAATCTGCGGCGGCTGCAAAAAATGTTATTGCAATCGCATTCGGAATGCTGGACGCATTAAAAACAACAGGACAAAACGAAATGTTCGGCGACGGAACGGAATCGCTTTTGCTCGCGGCAGGATTAAACGAAATACAAATTCTGGGCAAGGCGCTGGGAGCAACCCATGCCGAAACATTTACGTCAATTTCCGGTATCGGGGATTTGGACGTAACGTGCCGATCCATCCACGGAAGAAACCGCCGCTTTGGCAGAGACATAATAGAAAAAAACATTTTGGAGCCTTACAAAAACATCGACGATCTTTTATCCAGGATCGGCGAAATCGGCTATCTGCCTGAAGGCGTTGCGGCGGCAAAATATATACGCATTCTTGCGGACAAGCACAAATTAAAAATGCCGGTTTCCATCGGATTATGCAAACTCCTTAACCGCGAGCTTGATCCGCATGAGTTCTGCAAAAATCTTCTTACAGTTTGGGATATGTAATGAATTTACCCAATGCGCTGAATACTTATTTTGGTTCCGCCTTAATTATTATCATTATTATGGCAGAATGCACGATAAACTATGCCGGAAACAGAAAAGGCAAAAAAGCATTCAGCGCCATATTGGTTATAACGCTGTTTTCATTAATCGTCGATTTCCTTTTAAGCTATTTTATAACAGGCAAAGGCGACGAATTGACATTTTCTTTGACAAAATTTATTTGGCCGTTTTTATCCGCTTTGTTTCTGTATGTTTATTTGTTCATAATGTTAAAGGAAAACAAAACCGACAGTTTGACAGGGCTTGATAACCGCTACAGTTTCTTTGAATATATCGGAAGAATTTCCAGAAACAAAAGCGGCGATTCATGGTCAATTGCAATGCTCGACATCAATAATTTTAAGTCGATAAATGACATTTACGGACATCTGGAAGGAGACAATGCCCTGCTAAATCTTGCACGCGCAATCAAAAAATGCTCAAAAAAATCCGATTTTACCGCAAGATACGGCGGCGATGAATTCATTCTTGTTGCAAAAACAGAAACGGGCATAAATGATTTTATTTCAAATATCGAAAATGAACTTACCGTGTATAACGATGCAAGCGAAAAACTTTATAATATAGAAATCAGTTACGGGTTTGACACATTCCAGGCGAACGGAAACAGACCCATAAACGAATTCCTTGTTCATATTGACAAATTAATGCATAAAAACAACGAAGAAAAACGCAGGGCAGGAGACAGAATATAATGAATATTTTTGAATATTTCAATACTGCCATTTTATCCTGCATCATAATCATACTTATATCGATAGATTACATGCGCAAGTACAGCACGGACAATTTCCAGCGAAAACTGCTGCTTGCCGTTTTGGTTTCCGTTTTTGTTGCCGCGCTTTTCGATTATTTGGGCCTTACATTGGAAAGAAGCTCAAGTTATTTATTCAGCATAAGAAGAATGTCCGAGAATTCCGCCATGGAAACAAACACAAAATTGCGCATTATTTGGTCTGTCTATTTGCTGGCGCGAAATTGTTGCTTTTATTACGGAGCGGTATTCATTGAATATTTTGCGCATGGAAATGTCGCAAAATCAAGAGTTTCCTTTATTGTTACAACTGTCTTTCTTACGCTTTTTGCGACAAGCCTTATCCCGAATTTCACCCAAGGTTATTATTTCAGCGTAACAAGAGACAACATTTATGTTCCGGGCTCTTTATACATGATTCAAATTCTTATCAGTTACCTTCCGATCATATTGATATTAATTAATGTTACAATTGCGCCGAAACAAATTAAGCGAACCCAGATATTTTTAACAATATTTTTTGTAATCATATCCGCAATCGGCGCCGCAATAGACATAGTGTTCAGGGTTACAAACATTTTATGGCCGTGCATTACAACCGCGTTACTGTACGTTTATTTCTTCATAATAAGAACGGACGCCAAAATTGACAGCCTTACAGGAATTGGAAACAGAAATAATTTTTATGAATACATAAATCACCTTTCCAAACAATCGGAGAAAAAAGAATACAAATTCATAAAAATCGATCTTGAATATTTGGAAAAAATCAACGATTCGTTCGGCTATATGGAAGGCGACAATGCTCTGCGCGACACAAGCACGATAATCAAAAGCTGCATAAGGCACACGGATTTTGCAGTTCGTTACGGCGGCGACGAATTTATCATAATCACGACGGCGGACAACGACAGTCAGCGCATCATGGATCGCATCATGGATTATATTGACACGCAGAACAAGAAACAAACAAGGCCTTACATGCTTTCGATAAATTACAGTTACGATGTTTTTACGACCAACTCAAGCTATTCCATACAGGATTTTCTGTCCCATCTGGATGGTAAAATCCAAAAAAATAAGGCAAAATAATCAGAGGCAAAAATGTTCGAAAAATTAACGGGAAAAATCAATGATGCGCTTCGCTTTGTAACGGGAAAATCCGCAATAAGCGAAAAAAATATCGAGGATGCTGTCGAAGCAATCAAAATGGCGCTATTGGAAGCGGATGTAAACCTGCGCGTTGTGCGCCGCTTTGTCAATTCGACAATCGAAGAAGCAAAAGGCGAAAAAGTTCTACGTTCCGTAGACCCGGGTCAGCAGTTTGTAAAAATTGTCCATGACAAACTTGTTTCCTTTCTGGGAGACGAAGATCCGCAAAGCCGCGCCTTAAAGCTTCGCGGCCCCGATGTAATTACCACGATATTAATGCTTGGACTGCAAGGTTCGGGCAAAACAACAAGCGCGGTAAAGTTGGCTCTGCGCTTGAAAAAAGACGGACGAAAACCGATGCTTGTCGCATGCGACCTTGTCCGCCCTGCCGCAATGGAACAGCTTTTTGTTCTTGGCAACCAAATCGGAATCCCTGTTCATAAGGAAGAAGGCGCAAAAGACAGCGTAAAAGTTTATCAGGATGCAATGGCGTGGGCCAAGAAGAACATGATCGACACAATGATAATCGACACCACTGGCCGCATGCAAATTGACGAACCGATGATGGAAGAGCTTTCCCGTTTAAAGAAAGCCGCAAATCCCGACGAAATGCTGCTTGTTGCAGACTCCATGACAGGACAAGCCGCCGCGGACATTGCAAAAACTTTCGACGAAAAAATCGGCTTAACGGGCGTTGTATTAAGCAAGTTCGATTCCGACACCCGCGGCGGCGCCGCCTTGTCGCTGAAAACAGTAACCGGAAAGCCGTTAAAATTTACGGGCACCGGAGAAAAACCCGAAGATTTTGAACCGTTCCATCCGGAACGGATAGCAGGCCGAATTTTGGGCATGGGCGACGTTGTAAGCCTTGTGGAAAAAGCGCAGGAAGTCTTTGACGAAAAAGAGGCGATTGAACTCCAGAAAAAAATGGAGAAAGAAAACTTTACCCTTGATGATTGGCTAAACCAAATCCGCTCCATGAAAAAAATGGGCAGTCTGCAAAAAATGATCGAAATGATTCCCGGAATGCAGGGACAAATAAGCGAAGACGATATTGACAAGGCTGAACTTAAAAGCCAAGAAGCGATTTTAAGCTCCATGACAATCAAAGAGCGCAACAATCACCTGATTATCGGCCCGCCGCGCAGAAGCAGAATCGCGCGTGGTTCTGGAACATCCGTAGCGGAAGTATCCCGTCTTTTAAAGAAGTTCGAAAAAATGCGCGGCATGATGAAAAAGATGGCCAAAGGTAAAGGCGGTTTTCCCGGCATGCAGGGAATGGGTTTTTGATTATTTCTTGATTTTTTTATCAACCGTTAATGCGACTATTCCAAAAATGATGCAGAGCGGCATGCTGAACACAACAAACCAAAAGAACGTGTGAATGCCAAAACCTCTTCCCTTTACAAGAAAGAAAATCGTAACGCATGCAAAGAGCGCAATTTGAATGCCAAAGAAACAATATTTAATAATTTTTTCCAAAAATTTTTTATCAGGCATATTAAATTTTATTTTGTTTAACCCAATCGACGATTTCGTCCGCCCTGCCGAAAACAAGTCCCGTTACGGTATCGGCACAACCGTAATAAATTGCAATCCTGCCAGTATCCTTGTCAACAAGCGCGGCAACAGGGAATGTAACATTTGGCACATCGCCTGCAAGCTCATAAATCTCGCGAGGGTTGATAATGTACGGACGAGCTCTGGCAATTACCTTCCACGGCTTGTCAATATCCATTAATGCCGCGCTGAAAGAATAGACAAAACCGTTGCAGCTTGTCAGAACGCCGTGATAAAACACAAGCCAGCCTTCTGTTGTTTCGATCGGGCAGGGCCCCGCTCCGATTTTGGTACTCTGCCAGCCTTCGCACGGCGACATCACATGACGATGTTTTCCCCAATAAATCAAATCGGGGCTTTCCGAATAGACAATATCTCCAAACGGCGTATGACCCGAATCGCTGGGGCGGCTGTACATGGCATAATTTAAAGAACCTTTGGCGCTTGCGATCTTGCGGGGAAAAAGCGCGCCGTTACGATTAAACGGCATCATTGCATTTTCCATTTGATAAAACTTTTTAAAATCATAAGTGTAGCCTATGCCTAGGCATGGGCCGTGATAACCGTTACACCAAATAAGATAATAACGGTCTTCTATAAAAATAACGCGGGGGTCGTACTTGTAATCGGAATCGGGTATATCGGGATTGTCTTTGATGAACTTAATCGGCTCATCGTCAATAATCCAATTAATCCCGTCCTTGCTCCTACCCGCATTTATATCCATGTGGCGCGCAGTATCATCGCACCGGAAAACGCCCGCAAAGCGGAAGTCGCCGTCCTTAAAAGGAACAACAGCGCTGTTAAAAATGCTGTTACTCCTTAAAGTTAAATCCCTGGGAATAATCGGGTTTTTCGAAAACCGCCACATCGGCGTTTCCAAAGAAACGCCTTTTTTATTTTCTGGCGGCCTGTCTTCCCAGGGAATATCAGGCAAACTGTATCCGTTTACAATGATACTGCTCATGCCGAATAACTATCTTCTGTTCGCGTCTGCAATCAAAGCATTCCAGTTCTGCGAAACGGCTTCGATTAACTGCGCCGGTTCACCGTCATGGTGCCAAATTTCCCAAGCAATGCCGCCGCGGTTAAGTCCCGGAACATGCAAGTGATATTTCCACTGCCATAATGCCCTGTTACGAATCATTGCAACTGTTTCATCAACAGCTCTTCTGTCTCTGTAGTTGGGATATTCGCCGAGTCTCCAGTTTTCATCAACAGGAGTAACCCATGCTTGCACTGCCCAAAGAATTGCATCAACCTGTGCGTCAGTAAATCCGCGCGCAGGAATAACCATTACGTTTTCATCGTTAAATACTGTGTACTGGTTGGGTCTTCTTGGGCCTTTGGGAGGCAGAACCATTCCCCAGTTATCTCTCATGTTGCGAAGATCGTTTGTTGCAAGATACTGCTGATCGATGCGCATTGCGACTCTTCCGTCCTGGAATTCGGGAATGTGCCAGTTCCATGCAGCGCCTTCCGGTTTCGGCTTCATGACGCCTTCATCTCTCAGTCTCATGTAGAACTGAACTGCTTCGATAAATGCGGGCGTATTTGTTGCATTTGAAAGACGGCCGTTTCTGTCTCTGCTTACATAATTTGCGCCGTTACTTGAAATAAGAGCGTCAAGAATTTCTGTCGAAAGGTCCGCAGGCATTGCATAAGTATCCATGATACCGTCATTGTTTCTGTCTCTTGTAAGCTGTTTGCAAATTTCAAGGAACCTGTCCCATGTCCACTGACCGTTTCTCTGCAAGTCATAAGGAAGGTTTTCATCAAGACCGGCTTCCCTAAAGAGTCTCTTGTTCCAGAATACGCATGCAGCGTGATAGCTTCCGCCGTAACCGTCGGCAAAAGCAAATGTTCTGTTGTTAAATGTAAAAGCCTCTGTTACTACCTGGTTCCATTCAACCGGTGTAGTTGCAGTCCAGTCGATAACTCTGCGTGAAGCTACGTTATAAAGCAGATTCTGCCTGTATAAAGCAAGAGCCCAGTCCGGCTGAAGACGGAATACAGAAGCGGCAGGTCTTCCTGCCATCATCGAGGTTGCCGCAACCTGCGACATTTCGTTCCAGCTTGCAACGTTCCTGTCCTGCATTGTAAATCCGTACTGCTGAACAAGTCTTCTGCGATAATCAAGCTGTCTCTGCTGAAAATCACTGTTTGCCCAACCCGATCTCATCGGGGGATTATTGGCAGGGTTGTAATCCATCCACCAGTTTCCGACTATAATGTTCATCCCTCTGAGCGTATTAGCAACAGCGCGCGGCGCATCAGGAATACGAACCTGAGCAAAGGCGGAAGCTACACTAACGAACAACGCTGCAATAACAAGACAAGCAATTAATAAATTTTTCTTTGACATCTTTTCCTCCAAAAAAATATATTATCTCAAGCGCTTTAACTGTTACACAGTTTTAACTGCTACGCAGTTTTACTGCTGCGCAGTCACCGTTAGGCGTTTTACCGCTTTACGGTGCGCATGAAACCACATCAATAAAACCCAACTTGAATGCATTGGGTTACATTTTTATACCTGTCTGGCTCAATGATTCAACGAATGCTTTTTGAGCAACCAGATACAAAATTATCAGGGGAGCAAGGCACATCAGCATTCCTGTTGCAATCATTGCCTGCACATAACCAACCGGCGCAGTTGACGCAACTGCCGCTCCGCTGACCGAATTAACCTGCGCCCACCATTGCGTTATTCTTTCTGCAATTGAACCCAATCCGCTGGAAAGCATGCTGTAATTTCTAAGGAACAATGTCGAAAAGAACGAATCGGTCCACTGCCAGACGAAAGAGAACAGGAAACACGAAGTAAGCATCGGCGTTGCATCGGGAAGCATAATCCTGATAAAGGTTTTAAATTTTCCGCAGCCGTCCACCCATGCCGCTTCTTCAAGTTCCTTGGGCATTCCCCTGAAATACTGCCTTAACATAAAAATATACAAACCGCTTTTCAGTCCCATTCCCGTAGCGGAAAGAAGCCAATAGCCAACTACATTGTTTAGCAGATTTATCGGCTCGCCCGTAATCAAACGGAAAATGCCGAAGATGTCAAAGAAGTGGAAGTTCAAATAAAGCGAAGCCATAATCGTATGCGGCGGAACAACGATAATAAGCATAACGCAGAAAAACCAAAAACCCTTTAACGGGAATTTGTACCGCGCAAAACCGTAAGCCGCCAGAGTACAAGCCGCTATTTGCAGCACAGAGCTGATTGTAACAATGAGGAATGTCTGAAAAAGCGAATCCCAATACCTGATTAAATCGGATGCAACCTTATAATTGTTCGTTGTAAAATTGCGCGGAATGCTGATTACGGTACTGTCGTACAAATCCTGTTCCGCCATAAAGCTGACGCTCAATTTGTCCAAAAGCGGCTGGATTATAAGAAAGCACATTCCAAAAAGGAGAATGGTTCTGCACACCTTAAAGGTAATTTCCATCGCCTTTTTCTTTTGATGATAATTTCGGGAGATTTTACCCCAATTTGCCGTTGTTTCGTTGTTATAAGTTACTTCACTCATAGTAGTATACCCTCTTTGAAATTATTGCCATTGCAATGCCAATAATCGAAATTACGGCAAGGAAGTAAACCCAGGCCATTGCAGTACCAAAACTGAAATTCAACATTTTTATCGTGGTTAAATTGATTTTTTCCATAACCCGATTATCCGTTCTTATAAAGTAATCCACAACGCTGTAAACAATATTTACAAGAATCAAGGAGCTTACCATCGGGAATGTAATTTTCCAGAAGCATTCCCAACTTGTCGCGCCTTCAATTTTTGCAGCTTCAAACATGCTTGGCGGAATTGTCTGAAGAGCGGACAAGAAGATGATTATCTGAATGCCGGAAGCCATTGCGATGTCGTAAATCTGATTGATTATGGCGAAAATATAACCCATAAAATCGCTTGCCGCGCCTTCCGCAACTAGAATGTTTTCCAGAACTTTTGTAACGGAAGATTTCATCAAGTTTCCTTCCTTGATGATGTCCGCCATGCTGTTTAATAGCGAGTTGTTCGTTTCCAACCCAATCATTACGCCGGAAGAAAGAATGACAGGAAGGAAGAAAATGGCGCGGACAAAACCCCTTGCCTTAAACTCCTGATTTAAAATAAGCGCGACAAAGAGACTGAAAATGATGATTGCAGGAACTATTAAAAGCATTCGTCCTATTTCTTCCACGACAAACCTGTTAAACTCCGGGTCTACCGCCACAACGCGAATTACGTTTTCCAGACCGACAAACTGCATGGTAAAGCCGTGTTTTTCGTTGTCGATTTTTACATCGCTAAAAACCATCTGCAGCGATTCTACAATTGGCAAAAACATAAAAGCCAAAAATCCAATTATAAACGGCAGTAAAAACAAATACCCCGTAATTGCATTTTTGCCTTCGAGCGTCAATGATAATTTGTTATCTCTCTTAATGAAATACATTATTCCCCCTACCTGCCTTGCCTGAGTACAATATAGCTGTTTGCATCTATGTTATTTCCATTGTACGTATATGCGTTTTCGCTTGCATTTACAACAACCCTGGTGCCGTCCTGATATTCGGTAACGGTGATTCCAACTGCCAATATTAAATGATTGGTAATACTCTGACTGTAAAGATGACCAAAGTCATCCTTAAATTTCTGATATAAATAATTGGCGTCTCCAATCCATTGATCGTACTCGTTTGCATAAAATTGCCTGAACTTTGTTTCCTGCAATACGGCGGAATCTTCCGCCATAAAACTAAAGTAAAGTCCCGCGCCGCTTTCAATTGTTCTAAGAAGATTTTTTGTATAATCCTCCGCAAGGTTTATCGCCCTTCCCGTATAGGGAACATAACCGCGCAAAACAATCGGAAGGAAAGGAATAGACGTGTCCGTAATGCCAAAACTCTGATCGTCAATAATCATATCCGTAATGATGGACGCCCACGGAGCTGAATAAACATAACCGGTATGAACAAGGATTCCGTTTCCTGCATTGGTCATTTTTTCAAACTGCTGCTGCCTGAGTCTCATGCTCGCTTCGCGGCTAATGTGACGTCTTTCGTGATAATCGCCTGCAAGCCTTGAACCCATGTTTCTGAACGCAATATTTTTGATGCCAAGATTTTCCGCCTTTGGCATGAATCTGTCGATCATTCTCATGCTTGTTGCAGGACGCGAAAGATAATTAAGCTTGCCCCACTGTTTGCGTTCGCCAAACCAGACAAAGCTGTAGGGGTAACGCTGTACCCTTTCGCGGTTTACATAACGGGCGGCATCCCTGTAAAGATTGAACCCGCTGAATGTTCCGACATCGCGCACAAATATAAAATCAACCTCGGGATACAGTTCAAAGTTATTTGTTTTTGCGGTGTTTACAATGCCCGTAAAATCCCTTTTGCTCCCAAGCTGATTAATCAACTTTATTTTTGATGGCACTCCATGCTCGACGCTGCGATTAAACCAGCCGTTCAGTTTTACATGAACGTTTTCCCAGCCGTAATCCGCAAAATCCTTGATCATTCTTGCAGTTTCATTGTAAGTGGTAAGTTTCAGGGGCAGATCCATAGGTATTCCAAGACGATGCTGGGTTTTGTTTACCGCTCCGATAATTTCAACCGCAACGGGAACGCCGCCTTCAACGCGTCTTCCCTGAAGCGCCTCGTATCTGTTAAAGAGCCACGAGCGGTATTCGTTTGCCATACCCATATATCCCGGAGAGGCGCATGGCGTGTAACGCAATGTAATGCTTTCGCCTTCGGGAAGAACAGCTTCGTAATTGTAAACGGCGCGTTGATTTCTGCCCGAGATGTCCATTAACGCTCCGTGAACCATATCAAAAACAGGGTATACCCTGTTCCATGAACTGTTGCGTCCCGAGACATCGGCGCAAATGCTTGCGTAAGATGCGCCGTCTTCTATAATGCACAGCAGAGCGGAACCGTTTTTATTTATGCCAAATGCCGGAAACAGCGCCTTGTTGTCGCTTATAACTGCGGGGCGCGGCATTGCTTCGTCCCAGCCGTAAACGTTAATAGTATACGAAGTCTGATTCTGCTTTCCGTTGTTAAAATTGATAATTGCGCCGCTTCCATCCGGAACAAGCATGTATCCTTCGTCTTCCGTGCTGCCCGAACCCATGAACGGAAGAACAGCCAATTGTGTGATNGGATATGCCTGACGATATCCAATTTGGCTGAAAGGCACGCTGACAACCAATGATTTTCCGTCAAGCGTATAACGCATCGTAATGCTGTAGGCCGGCTTTACGCTCTCGCCTCCCAGTTCATAACGCATTGAATCTTCAACAAAATCTTCCACCGTATAGCCGGCATTTTTTAATCCTTCTTCGGCAATTTCCTTCATATACTCGGGAGAGCCGTCGCGCAGCACATACAGCTTCATTCTTGACAGTTCGGGAAATTGAAGCAAAAGACTGGTTCTGTCATCGGTTGACAACAGATTGTTAATATCATAAAGACGATATGTAATTTCCAATATTCCGCGATTTTCATCGTCCATTCGATTCAGATACTCATTCATTCTGTATTCTTCCATTGCAGGAGGAATACGATAAGTTCGCGCCAAATCGCCTATTGTATAGTGGACTTCCAAAGCGCCGTTTACCACTTCATACTCATAAGCGTCTCTCTGTACGGCATAGACCCCGGAGTGAAGCGTCATGCCCACGCCGGAATTGTCCGCGTAATCTACAGAAAGCTGAGATTCCATCGCCTGCAAAGTAACAGTGTCCGCAAGCCTGTCGCTTGACGGATGTTCGGGATTCGAACGCCATTGCACCCCTGTCGCTTTTTCCGTAAGGATAATTTCCGTTGTCGCCGGCAAAAATCGTAAATGCAAATACTGGTTTTCTATTACGACATCTTCGAAAGTGAACCCTTCTTCCTCGCTTGCAAGGGTTTCGTATAACATAACCGGCTTTGGCCTTGCTGTTCTTCTTTCACAGGAAACAACCAGGAACAATGTGACAAATAATAAAAATAGCCATGCAATTTTTTTCACATGCCCTCCTATATCAACCTGAACATTATTTCTTTATACAACGACACAAAGTATGCAAAAGCGTCGCTTATAAGACTGAAGAATATTACGAAGATAAATACAATTACGCCCATTCCAACAATTGTCAGCAAACTGGAAAAAACTGTTTTTACAAGACTGTAATCATGCACCATCATCATTCCCGCCAGAATCAATACGCCTGTCCAAATTGCCGCGAATCCTGCGAGCACCCAATAAATTGCGCCTTCTTCGAAAGTGATAAATTGGCTTAAAACNATTAAAGCGGCGTTGATAATTACATAAGGGGCAAGAGCATAGCAAATAGACATGTAAATCTCGAACATTCGCCCTTTGCCGTCCATCAATGTCGTAAGGCTCCAATTTGCAAGAGTCCAAAGCCCTACGGGGAGCAGAATGCGCATGGCAACGATAACCGAGTTAAAATATTCCATGTTGATTGTAATAAACTGGAAATTGGTTAATGTTTGACGCAAAACTTCCACAATAACAGCCAATGCAATAATCACATTCGCGGCCCCAATCGAACCGCGTTTTTCATGCGTTAAATCCCAAAAGCCGTCGATCGGATGGAAAATGACATACAGCGAATATTTAAGCGTTTTTCCAAGGTGCTGCCACCAAACCTTATCGGTAAGATATTTCATGCTTCTTTTATCTCCTTAATGGTTTTAATGGAAAACTTGACAACAGCCGGCAGGAAAATGATTATTCCCAAAACTAAAAGTATCCACCAAAGATTTTCTTCCGTCCATTGTTTTCGGTATAGCTGGAAAGCTTTTCCATAGCCTTCTTTATGATGTTTTAAACTGTAATACCTCATCGCTCTTTGATACTCGCCCTGTCTTAGCGCGGCGCGTCCAATGCCGATATAGGCAAGGTCGTAATTTCCGTTCATCTTTAAAACTTCTTCCCACAACTCGGCAGAAGATTCGTAGCGTCCCGCCTTGTATTCGTCCAGCGCCCTGTTAATCATAACGCCGTAACCTGTAAGATCAAAACGCGTAAGTGCGCCCGCTCTTGAATCCAGCGCGTACAACGAGTAGCCCATTCTGTCCAAAGCAGTAGGCATTAGGAATGAACCTTCGCGATTACCCACGCCGCCGAAAGCGTACAGCAAATTACCCTGGAAATCGTACAGGAAAATACGTCCGCGCTGTCTGTCAAAACATGCGTAGGAATCATTGTCAAACGCGACAACGTCGATAAACCGCGAACGTCCGCGAATGCCGGCCGCATCGCCGAAAACCAAATCGCCAACCGGGTCTTCATAACCGTTTCTTATTAAAATGTCCTGACCCATCGCATTAAGCCGGCGAACCGGATTTGTCTGCCCGGCGGAGTTTGTAACATATATAAAGCCGTCACCGTCGATTGCAACATTGCTGTATTCTGTCGGAATAAAAAGTATCTGCCCGTCTCTTTGCTCCTGTGTGGAAAGAAGCTTCCATACATAGTCAATNATGTTAACATGAACTTTATTTGCGCCCATAAAACCGGAAAATTCCCANCGGTTGTCAAANTCCATCAATCCTTTGTTGACATTCTGAGCCTGNACGAACAAGCGGTTTGCAAAATCTACAACCAGCTTGGCAGGAAGAAAATCCGTGAATTCCCTAAAACTGTCATCATCCGGTTTTAGAATCTCGTGAATGAAATTCCAATTGTGGTCCAAAACAAGCACGCGGTTATTCCCCGTGTCGGCAATAAACAGATTGCCGTCCCTGTTTTCAAAAATATCCATAGGATAATTAAAATTGGATCGTTCTCCGTCAATTAAAACCGAAGATACGTTCGCAGTGACAAAATGACTTCCGTCTTCCCGCACTTCAATTTTAATAACCCGATTGTTGCCCGAATCGCAGATATAAATGCGGTTGTCGCGGATGAAAAGTCCCTGCGGATCCCTAAAATGACTGATTCCCAACGAAGTGCCAAGGATATAACCGCCAACCCTGTAAGCATCGGGACTTGCAACCTGTTCAAGCCAAAAATCGTAATTATAGGTGTAGTTTGTCGGGGCTCCGAAAACCGGCGCACAAGCAAAACAACACGCCAATAAAATGAATGCAAAGCGTAAAATATTTTTCATTCTTTTATCCCCGAGTTAGCCATTGTTTGAAGAACATTACTTTGTGCAAAAATAAACATTACAAGCGGAACGATCATGACAAAGAGCGTAACCGCAGCTCCAACGCCGGCGCGCGCAATACCGCCGGTGATAATCTGCCCAAGGGCATAGGGCAGCGTTTTTAATTGTTCGGAATAAATAAAGTTTGACGCTCTTGCGTTCCAAAGGTTCTGTACGGAAAAAATCATTACGGTAAGCCATGCTGGTTTAATCATCGGCAGTACAATTACATAGAAGATACGGAACTCTTTCGCTCCGTCAACCTTTGCGGCTTCCAGAAGCGTATCCGGTATCGTGTCGATAAATTGTTTCAGCAGGAAGAAGCCCATGGGCATTGCAAACGCAGGAACAATAACCGACAGGAATGTATCAACCCAGCCAAGCTGACTCATTACAAGATAGTTGGGAATTGCCGTTACATAGCCCGAGAACATAAGAGTGATGATTACGCCGTTAAAGAAAATCTTTGAGCCCGGGAATTTATATTTGGAAACGACGAACGCTCCCATCGACGCTACGATGATTAACCCTGCAGTTCCGACAACGGTGATAAACACAGTGTTAAAAATATAACGCGAGAACGTAACCCACGACTTGCTCATCAGGATAAACAAATCCTGAAAATTGTTCATCGTCGGGCGTTCAACAAAAAGACGCGGCGGGAACAGGAAGATTTCGTTCATTGGTTTGAACGCATTGTTGATTGCGAAAACAAGCGGATATGCAAAGAACAATCCAAAAACCACGAGTATGGTAACGATGAATGCATCGCCGCCGTAGGAGCGGTTAAGTCTTTTTCCGCCGATTAATTTCTTTATCTTTTTCATTTTCATAACTGCCCCTTATGTTCCTATCCGTTTAAGCATTTTCTGGATCAGGTAATTACATATAATCATGGTAAAGAATAATATTGTGGCTATTGCGGATGCATAACCCATTTCAAAACGAATCGAGCCGTAGTCNATCAAGTGGTTGACGACCGTATGAACCGCGTAGTCCGTACTCGGGAAACCGGCAAGGGCAATCGTAACGTCAGCCACCCCGAAAGACTGAGTAATTGCCATAACGGCGCCGAACATCAACATTCCCTTCATGTTTGGAAGCGTGATGTACCAAAGCT